>JBGSSZ010000165.1:0-9759 GCA_041736785.1 Limnoglobus sp. | reverse complement strand
TGCCCGGCTGCGCGAGCGGCTCGCGGAAGTCTGCGCCGCAGAAGGGGCCGAACTCGTCATTCCGCCTCTCGCACTCTGCACTGACAATGCGGCCATGGCGGCACTGGCCGTCGAGAAGTGGCGGGCCGGGCTGGTCGCTCCAGCGGACCTCGACGCCGAACCTCACGGGATCTGAATCGTGGCCAAACTTTACTTCTACTACAGCACGATGAACGCCGGGAAATCCACGCACCTACTGCAGGCCGCGCACAACTACACGGAGCGCGGCATGCGCGTCATGCTGTTCACCGCCCGGCTCGACCACCGTGCCGGCGGCCGGATCGCGTCCCGCATCGGCATTGACGTCGCCGCCGAGCACTTCGACGCCGACACCGACTTCTGGGAAACATGCTCGCTCAGCAAGGTCCACTGCATTCTGCTCGACGAAGCACAGTTTCTCACGAGCGATCAGGTCAAGCAGTTGTGCCGTGTTGTGGACGAAGCCGACATCCCCGTGATGTGCTACGGCCTGCGCACTGACTTCCGCGGCGAGTTGTTCCCCGGCAGTGCCAGGCTGCTGGCGTGGGCCGACACGCTGGCGGAGTTGAAGACCATTTGCGTATGCGGCCGCAAGGCGACGATGGTGGTCCGCGTCGCTCCGAGTGGAGCCGTGGAGCGTGCCGGCGAGCAGGTGGAAGTCGGCGGCAACGACCGCTACGTCCCCCTCTGCCGCAAGCACTTCAGCGACTCCCTGCGCACCGGCACCTGCACCGGCTGGCACCGCGAAGTGAAAATGTGGTGACGCCTCCACAGGCGTCGCAGGGGCTCACCCTTGAAAATCCTTCGCGAATGCTTTCGCGCTGAGCCCCTCGCCGGTAGCGTGCTTCATGAGATCATTCCACGGCAGGCTCTTGCCGGGGGCGAAGACTTTCTCGGTCATGAACTTGCCGACGTTCTTGTCGCCGATGTACAGCACGGTTTTGGGATCGGCATTGTACACGGCCTTGCACAGTGCATGATGCACCTGCGAAGCAAACAACTGGCCCATCATATAATTGTGATAGTAGACCGGAGCCGAGCAAATGTGGATCTTGCTGCCGTAATCCGGAGCATTGCGGCCGGCGGGTTTCTTGAGGCCCTGATATTTCTCCACCAGACTCCACCACAGTGCATTCAAGTCCTGCTTCGGATCTTCATACATGCCCTTCTCGAATCGCAGCATCACCTGGCACCAGCGGCTGAAAATCAGCAGTTCATTCCGCTGCATCTTCGCGGCGGCTTCGTCGAAAGCCTTCGGATTCTCCACGGTCACGCCCATTTTCTCAAGCCACGCCCGTGACTTGGAGAATTTCTGAAGCTGCATCGCCACGCCTTCGGTCGTGAGGATGTGCGCTTCGCTCCGCAGCAGGTACGGCACGGTCTGCGGGATATTCTTGCTGCTGTAGACGGCGTGCCCCAACTCGTGGAGCATGGTACCCATCCAATATTCATTGGGCTTGATATTGGCGAGCACCCGCACATCACCTTCGCGGTTGATGTCGGTGCAGAACGCATGCGGGGATTTGCCCTTTTTCTCATACAGATCACTGCGGGCAATCACATCTTCGATCGGCAGCCCGATGCCGGCATAAAACTCCCGGCACAGTTTCAAAATATCCACATTGCGATAGGTGGTGTCGAGGTCGGTCTCGAAGATCGCCGGGGATTCCTGGAAGAACGGATCCTGATAGTCCCACGGCATCAGGTCGGCAGGCTTCTTGCTCACCTTGGCCGCTAGCTTCTCGTCGATCTCCGCTTTGGCGGCCTCATATGGCTTGCGCGTCAGTTCATCGAGTTCATCGAAGAGCTTGAGCACCGCTTCCGCGTCCTGCTCGTTGATGTGCATGCTCATTACGGCATAATTCTTGAAGCCCAGCGTCTTTGCCGCTTCGTTCCGCAGGTTCACCACTTCGAGGAGATCCTTCTCGACGGCAGCACCGACCTTCTTCGCGGCTTCCCACACCTTCTGACGCTGTTCAGTGCTGGTCGAGGTCTTGAGTAGTTTGCGGACCTCGCTGTCGGTCATCTCCTTGCCGTCGACATTGGCGCGGAAGACGTTGAACGCCTGCTCGACCGCGTTCGACTTGGCGGTCATCTTCATGAGCAGTTCGGGCTCGACCTGTTTTTCGAGGTAGGCGAGGTAGAGCAGATGGATCTGCCGTGCGGTGTCGGGGTGAAGGCTCTTGTTGCCGTGGAGTTCCTTCAATTCGTCGAACGTCGCCTTGTTGGAGAGCACGGCATCGATGGCGTTCTGTGCCTCTTCTTTTCTCTTGTAGGCTTCGGCGCTGCCGGTGGTGTTAGCGTCCCACCAGGCCCGGCCCGCGGCGACGTCGAGCGGTTTGATCTTGGCCACATGTTTGGCGATGATCGCATCCGCATCGCGCTGGGCGACATTTTCTGAGGCAGTTGCGGTCAATCCAGCCACGGCGGCGCCTCCAGCGACAAGGAACTTACGGCGATCGGGTTGCATGGGATGCTCCTGCGGAATGAGTTAAGAGTATGTTAGCGACGATACGCAGCAGCGTCGGACGCGGATCGATCTAAGTCGAGTAGACCTTTTTCCCCAGCCACCGTGCCGGCACCAGCAACAGCACGATGAGCAGTCCCCAGCCTTCCGCGAAGACCGTGGCGAGGATCGCATCGAGCAGGATCAGCCCGAGGATGCTGCGCTTCACGGCGGCTTGCACTTCCTTCGGCCCCGGCGATTGGATCGCGGGCACCAGCCTCAGCATCAGATAGGTGCCGAAGAGCACGACGAGGTAGGGGAAATAAAACGGTGCCGTGCCGGGCGGTTGATGAATTGGCAGCATGGATGCGGCGATGAGCGCGATGACGATTACCCCGCTGGCGAGCCAGAGGTGTCGCGTCGTGCTGCGGCTTTCTTCCGTTCGGGCAAACCAGGTGACGCCAACGATGTACAGTCCCGTGGTCGTGGCGAGGTGCAGAGCCAGATTCTCTTCGATCGTGCCACCGCTCAGGCCCAGGAGAATATTCAGCGAACGGCAGAGGCCCATCGCCACGGGGCCGAGCGGCGTGTGCTTGAGCCAGATGTCGTAAAGCAGGATCGCGAGCGTGAGCACGACCGCGACAAACAGGCTGTTGCGGTAGTCGAGCCGGAACTGCCAGCCGCACGCGTAGCCGGCGAAGGCGATGCCCGCGAGGTTGAGAGCAATGGCGATGGCGATCGCGTTTTTCAGTGCGATGCGTTTGGAGGGGATTGGCCGGAACGGGCGTGTGGCGGCGTCGTGGTGGCGGTCGAAGATGTCGTTCCAGACCATTCCGCCACAGTAAAGGCAGCCGCTGGCCGCAAGCAGCAGCAGGAATGTGGGCACGTCGCTGGCGAGGTATCCCGCGGCGAATGCCGCGAGGGCGATATCTGCAAACGCAGTGAAGACGTTGGGCAGCCGAAGTAGTTGAGCGAATGGAAGCATGGTTTCAGTTTAGCCACGACGCAGAGGGGAGTTGCTAAATGAGTTCGGCATGGAAAGAGTAATCCGCCGGGATGTTGGTCGGAGTGTGGCTGCCGAGCGTGCGGATGTCACTCTCGCTGTTGACGTAGCGGACATCGCGGATGTTTTCGGCGAGCAGGCGGCCGTGGGCCACGACGCGGGCATCGCTGCCGTCGTCGGCCAGACCGACGAGCAGCACCGTGATGGCGAAGCCCTGTCGGCGGAGTTGCCCCAGGGCAATGGAGGTTTCGACCGGCACCCGCGGCAGCAGCACGATGAGCGTCGCGTCGCGTGGCAGTCGGGGCGCCACTTCCATGAGCAGATTCGCGAATGTGAGCCCCTCGGCGAGTTCGAGCCGCGCCAGCGTCTCGCGGATCCGGGCAAACTGATCATAGCCGCGGCGGGTCTCCACCTGCACCGGCTTCAGGCGATTCTTGGCGACCCGCTCCTCAAACAGTTCGCGGGCACTCCCGCGCGTCGCGAAATCTCCCGCTTCGACGGTGTCGGTCTTCTCCGCGTTCACCGATTCCTCGCGGATGCGGTCCGTCGCGTCGCGACCGTTGCTGACAAAGCCGACGGGCTGGTTCAGTGTTGCGACGGCCGAGGCCACGCTCGCAGCGAGTGTCACCGCCAGTTCGCTGCGGTGCGGCTCCTTCGCTTTGACGAAACCACTCTGGTGAAAGTCGAGCAGCACCGTGGCCCCGGCCAGCGTGGTCGGTTCGTAGATCCGACTGTGCAGTTCACCGGTGCGGGCTGTGGCGCGCCAGTGAATCCGCTGCAGCGGATCGCCGAGCATATAAGGGCGCACTCCCGCGGTGCGAGTGGGATCCTCGAAGAGCCGGTTTTGCAGACGAATTTCACCGATGGGCCGCTGACTGGCGAAATCATAGCTGGCGAGCGGCAGGGCTTTGGGGAAGACCAGCACGAACGCCGGGTGCGTCAGCACGCGGTGCCGGCGATGCAGACCGAACACGTCGCCCGTCTCGAGGAACAGCGGACCAAACTGATAGTAGCCGCGGCGGTTGAAGGTCACGCGGTACTTGACGCGGGCGGAGCCGCCGCCGCGCAGGAAGAGCACTCGCAATCGACGGCCGACGATGTGGACTTTGCGGAGTGTGATGGCCGACTCAGGGACTGCGTGCTCGGCCAGCACCCAGGGGATCATCAGCGAGCCCGTGTTGCGTACCGTCGCGATCACTTCGATGGTGTCGCCAATCTCACGCGGTTCGACGTGAAGCTCGCAGGTGGCGTCGAGGTTGGCGACCCAGGTTCGCGCGAGCCAACGGCTCAGGGCGAAGACGCCCAGCAGCACATACCCGGCGTACGCGACAAGGCCCGCCTGCAGCGCCAGGGCAAGAAAGAGAATCACGACGATCGCGAGAAACCATCGCATGCAGGGTCTTCGCTATGATACGCGGATGCAGCATCAAGCCCCCGACCCCGACTTCGACGCCCGCGTGCGCAACAACTTCGCGCTGCAGGGCCTGATGACCACGCTCGGTGCGAAGATCCTCAGCGTGCAACCGGGTGCGGTGGAGATTGCCCTGCTGCCGCGGCCGGACTTCAGCCAACAAAATGGATTCGTGCATGCCGGTGCCATCGCATCGATCCTCGACAGTGCTTGCGGCTACTCCGCCGTGAGCCTCATGCCCGCGGATGTCGACGCACTCACGGTGGAGTTCAAGATCAATCTGTTGCGACCGGCCATCGGCACGCGAATGATCGCACGCGGTCACGTCGTCAAATCGGGGCAGACGCTGAGCGTCTGTCAGGGTGAATGCTTCGCCGAGACCGAGAGCGGCGAGAAACTGATCGCGACCATGCAGAACACCATCATGACCATCCGCGGCCGATAGCAGAGGCGATCACGGGAAATAGTCCCGGTTCGCGGCGGCACCTTTCTCCAGCACGGGCACTTTCACGTCGCTGACAATCGCGTTCACCACCGTCGCGGGCGTCGCTTTTCGCAGGCGGCTCTCGGGCTTCAGAATCAGCCGGTGGGCCAGCACGGGCTGGGTCATGCGCTTGACGTCGTCCGGCAGCACATAGTCGCGGCCCTGAATCGCCGCGAGGGCCTGTGCACATCGGAACAATGCGATCGACGCCCGCGGGCTGCCGCCGAGCAGGACATCTTCGTGCTCGCGGCTGCCGTGCACGATGTCGAGCAGATATTTCTTCACTTTGTCATCGAGATGAATCTCACGCACCGCGTCCTGACAGGCGATCCACTCCGCGGGCGTGACCACACTCTGCAAGTCGTCGATCGGGTGCCCTCGCTGCAGCCTCGTCAGCATCATCGATTCCTCCTCGAAGCTCGGATAGCCCAGGCTGAGGCGAATCAGAAAGCGGTCGAGTTGCGCCTCCGGCAACGGGAACGTGCCTTCCTGATCGATGGGGTTCTGCGTGGCGATCACCAGAAACGGTGGCTTCAGCACGTAGGTCTGCCCGTCGGCACTCACGCGGCGCTCGGCCATTGCTTCCAGCAGAGCCGCCTGCGTACGTGGCGTGGCCCGGTTGATCTCATCGGTCAGCAGAGTCTGCGCGAAGACCGGGCCGGGGCGAAACTCAAACTCGGTCGTCTTCTGGTTGTAGATGCTCACGCCCGTGACATCTGTCGGCAGCAGGTCGGGCGTACACTGCAGCCGTTTGAACGTGCAACTCACGCTCTTGGCGAGAGCCCGGGCGAACATGGTCTTGGCCACACCTGGGACATCTTCGAGGAGAATGTGCCCTTCGCAGAGGTAGGCGGCGAGGGCGAGCGCGAGTTGCGGTCGCTTGCCGATGATTACGCGTTCCATGTTGGCGACAAGCTTCGCCGCTGTCGCCGCCACATCCACAGGCATGGTGTTCGCTCGCGAGGGTGGAAGCTACATTATGAATGCCAAGCCACAAAACCTGCCACAGAGACACTGGGTTCCACCAAGGAGTCACAGAGAATTCGTTTGTAGAATCTTCTCCGTGACTCCACTGTGCTCCTCGGTGCCTCTGTGGCCATCTTCTCCGGAACTTTTCATGGCCACTCGCAGCGAAACCGACAGTATGGGCCCGATCGACGTGCCCGCGGACAAGTACTACGGTGCTCAAACAGCCCGCTCGCTGATCCACTTTGAGATCGGCGACGACACCATGCCGGTCGCGGTGGTGCGGGCGTTTGGCACGCTGAAGAAAGCCGCGGCACTGGTCAACGCCGATCTGGGACTGCTGCCGAAGGAAAAGGCGCAACTCATCGAGAAAGCCGCGGACGAGGTGATCTCCGGCGAGCTGCACGGTCATTTCCCGCTTCGCATCTGGCAGACCGGCAGCGGCACGCAGAGCAACATGAATGTCAACGAGGTGATCGCCAACCGCGCCATCGATATCGCTGGCGGCGTCATGGGCTCGAAGAAACCGGTGCATCCGAACGACGACGTGAACATGAGCCAATCGTCGAACGACACGTTCCCGACGGCCATGCACATTGCAGCCGTGGAGGAAGTCGTTCATCGCTTGCTGCCCAGTGCGACCACACTGCTGGTCACGCTCGACGGCAAAGCGAAGGAGTTTGCCAGCATCGTGAAGATTGGCCGCACGCACCTGATGGACGCGGTGCCGCTGACGCTCGGTCAGGAGTTCAGCGGCTACGTGGCCCAGATGCGGCTTGGCATCGAAGCAATCGACGCGACGCTGCCCCGCGTGCGTGAGCTTGCTCTCGGCGGTACCGCAGTCGGCACCGGGCTCAATGCCCACGTCGAGTTCGCCGAGCGCGTCGCCAAAAAAATTGCGGAACTCACGAAACTGCCGTTTACGAGTGCGCCGAACAAGTTCGCAGCGCTCGCGGGTCATGAGGCGATCGTCGGCCTGAGCGGAGGACTGAAAGTGCTCGCAGTGGCACTGATGAAGATGGCCAATGATGTCCGCTGGCTGGCATCCGGGCCTCGCTGCGGGCTCGGCGAGATCGTCATCCCCGAAAACGAACCGGGCTCCTCGATCATGCCCGGCAAAGTGAACCCCACGCAGAGCGAGGCCATGACCATGGTCTGCGTGCAGGTGCTCGGCAACGACGCCACGATCGGGTTTGCTGCCAGCCAGGGCAATTTCGAGCTTAATGTCTTCAAGCCGGTGATCATCCACAATCTGCTGCACTCGGTGCGGCTACTCACAGATGCCTGTCACATGTTCAACGAACACTGTGCGAAGGGCATCGAGCCGAACCGCAAGATGATCGACGAGCACCTGGCGAATTCGCTGATGCTGGTGACGGGTCTGAACAAGTCGATCGGCTACGATGCCGCTGCGAAGATTGCGAAAGCCGCCCATCACAACGGTACGACTCTGCGGGAGGAAGCCATCAAACTGGCTCCCGATTTGAAGTCCGGCGGCAAGCTCGATGGTGCGAAGTTCGACGAGATCATTCAGCCAGAGAAGATGACGCGTCCGGGGAATGAGTGATGGATTGCCGCAAGAAACGCAAAAGAAGCAAAGTCATGAACGTTGTTCTTTTTGCGCTTCTTGCGTTTTTTGCGGCACATTCGCCTTTGTGCTCCACAGTGTGCGGATGACTTCGCCGATCGCGACAAACGCAAACCCGCCGATGGCCAGAAACAGCGGCAACTTCCAGACGAAAGCAGCAGTGACTTCGTCTCCGCTCGCGGCGACCGCGGGTCCGCTGCGGAGTGCGCTCTGTGACGATGCCCAGAGCCCGGCGAGCAAGGCCAGCACGTAGCCAATGAGTGCCAGCGGCACCGCGGCGAGCAGGCCGTGAATCAGGATTCGTTTGCGGAGTGACATGGTCTGTAATGTAGTGAGCCCGCAGAACCGCGCTATGCGGCTTAACCGCTTCGTCAAGAAAAATTTACCTCATCCACACCATTTTCCTCCTTGACGGCGCAAATTACCCCGTTTTACACTAAAGGTGTGGGGCCGTTGTTACGGACGGCCCGCAGCAAGTTCAGGACACGGGCTTGCTCTCTACCCACCACCCGGGATGACCCCAGGTGCGCGTCGGTTCAGGCGAAGGACTTCCCGGCGACCGCAACGCCTCACGGAAAGATTGGCACCATGCTCGTGCTGTCCCGCAAGAAGAACGAGTCGATCGTCATCAACAGCGACATCGTCATTACCGTCGTGGAGATCCGCGGTGACAAGGTGCGACTTGGCATCGTCGCGCCGAAGGATGTGCCGGTGCACCGTGAAGAGGTGTACGAGGCGATCCATGGCACCACGCCGGCCAAACCGGCGGAACCTGCCGGGGCGTGATGATGTCGAAATCGGTCGCGATTGTCGGAGCCGGTTCGGACCGCCGCAAGTTCGGCAACAAGAGCGTCCGCGCTCATCAGGCCGCCGGCTGGACCGTCTACCCCGTGCACATCACGGAATCGGTTGTCGAAGGACTCCCGGCATTCCGCAGCGTGGCGGAGATCCCGGTCGAACACCTCGACCGCGTCAGCGTCTACCTGCCGCCCACCGTCGGGCTCAAGGCACTTGACTCGTTCACGTCCCTCACGATCGGCGAAGTCTGGCTCAATCCCGGTGCCGATGATCCCGCAGTGGTCGCCAAGGCCGAATCGCTCGGCTTGAATGTTGTCACCGCGTGCAGCATTGTGGATGTGGGCTTCAGCCCGTCTGAGTTTCCAGATTCCTGATCACTCCAGCGTGCTCTTCACCGCGGCAGGCGGCGGGGGTGTCGGATCAATCTGCTGAGGCACTGCCGCACTGGGGACCGCCTTGTCGGGGTCCTGTTTCGGCATTCCGAAAACCGCCACACCGACTACGGCCAGCACACCGGCCACCAGTCCCAGTTTCGCATCGCTTGTCATCACTCGTACTCCTTCCTTCGCACTGCAAGTGTGACCGCGCCCGGCGGCGTGTCGGGCGGACTTGAGTCGAATCTGAAAAAATCGCTTGGACCATCGCCCGACCGATGCCGACAATACGCGGCACCGCTTGAAGCGGCGCACGCGATACCCTCCGCACTGTTTTCCCATCATGACACTGGACCAGTCCATCGCACTCCTGATCGCTGCCATCGCCGTCGTGGCGGTGATCCGCGGCATCGAAGTGCGGCTCACACTCCTGACCGCAGCCCTGGCGATCGGTGCCGTCGCCGGGAAATTCGACCGCGTGGTGCAGACCTTCCTCGACACCTTCAGCAATGAAAAATTCGTCCTGCCGATCTGCTCGGCGATGGGCTTCGCGTATGTCATTCGCCAGACCGGCTGCGATGGTCACCTCGTGCGATTGCTCATGGCCCCGGTGCGGCGGATGCGATCGCTGATTATCCCCGGCGTGGTCGCTGTGGCGTTCATCGTGAACA
>JBGSSZ010000143.1:0-1909 GCA_041736785.1 Limnoglobus sp. | reverse complement strand
CTCGAGCCGGGGCATGTCTGCCCGGCTTGCGAGTGCCAGCACCATTGCCGCGACCACTGCCGCGCCTGCCCGCATGATCCACCTCCTGTGCATAACCTCCTTAATCGGCATTTGCGGTGTGCCAGCGTGATTCTTCGCGCGGAAAAGACCACAAGGCTTGCCTGATCGTCTAAATTAGCACCGCGATCTATTACCCAAGGTGCCGAATGCGAAAGTGCGTCTTCTACAGTTTGCCCAGTGTGATGCTGCTCCTCGTCGGCGGGCTGGCCAGTGGCTGGTGGGTGAAAGGGCACGAGAGCATCACCGAAGCCGCGGCGGCACGGTTGCCCGATGAGATGCCTGCGTTCTTTCGCGAAGGGGGCAAGCACCTCGCTCACTACGCCGGCGACCCTGACCGCTGGAAGAACAGGGACTGCAAAGTCCTCCGGGCCAGCATCCAGGCGGATCACTACCTCGATCTCGAAGACCTCGATGGCAAGGCTCTCCCTGCTGAGAGTCGCTTCAAGGGGATGACACTGATGCAGGGTCTGAAGAAGGACCCCGAGCGCGTGGGACTGCTGCCCTATGCGATCGCGGAGGGCTACGAAAAGCTCGCCTGTGCGTTCGCGGACCATCGCAAAGATCCTACCAACGAAGCGATCCGCTGGAAATGCCTCGTGTACGCGGGCAATCTGGCTCACTTCACGACCGATGCCTCAATGCCGCTGCACACGACCGTGCATTATGATGGCCGTGTCCGCGAAGGGCAGGAGAAGCTGCAGAAGGGCATCCATGCCAAGCTGGATGCTTTCCCGGAGAAGTTCGGCTTGAAGCCGGAGGAGATTGCGCGCGATCTGGCCCCGGCGGTAGTGATCGATGTCTGGGGCTGCACGAACAAGTTCATTGCGGACTCGCACAAGCACATCGACAAGTGCTATGAGATCGATGCGGCGAAGGGGTTCGACATGCCGACCGATGCCAGCCGCGAGTTTGTGATGCAGCGATGCCGGGCGGGGGCCCAATTCACGATGGACATCTGGTACGCGGCGTGGGTGAAGAGCGCAAAGCTGCCAGCACACTATTGATCGGGCCGCTCGCCGGTGCGTCGGTAGGCATCGCGATTCGCGGCATACTCCGCGGCACTCGGCAACTGGTCCGCGTTCTGCTCGAAGATGCGCTTCAAGAATGGCACGCACCAGCCGCAGCCCGTGCCCGCTCCGCCGCATTCGGAGAGTTGGCTCGCCACCACCGGCTGCGTCACCCGCAGATATTGCGTGAGCTTCCGCTTGGTCACGCGGAAGCAGAGGCAGACTTCGTCGTCTAAATCCATGATCTGCGGCTCCGAATTCCCTAAGGCAGTCACGAGCGCATTCTACACGGAGGCTCTGTGGATCGCCCTGTGCTTCTTTGCGGTCTTGGCCGCGTCGGCTGGCGGATCCTCGATCACCTCCGTGCCGCCGGCGTCCGCGTCATCGTCATCGACTTCAAAGCGGAGGCCAAGGATCCGCGGCTCGAGGGCATCACCTTCATCCAGGGGGACTGCCGCAACCCGGAGCTTCTCGAACGCGCCGGCGTGACCGGCATCGGCGGCGCGATCATCGTCACGAGCGAAGACATTGTCAACGTCAGCACCGCCATGCTGATCCGCAAACTCAATCCCGAAACGCGGATCGTGGTGCGGATGTTCAATCAGAATCTGATGGCCCGCCTCGGCGGTGCTGTCAAAAACACCATCGCGCTCTCCGTCTCCGCCCTGACGGCTCCGCTCATCGCCAGCACTGCCGTCACGGGTCAGGCGATCACCGCAATCAAGTTGGCAAACGGTGATCGGCAGATCGCGGAGATCCGCCTCGACCCCGCGAGCGATCTCATCGGCCGCACGCTCGGCGACCTGCCCACCCGCGGCCTCACACTCGTCGCACTCTCGCGT
>JBGSSZ010000137.1:0-5695 GCA_041736785.1 Limnoglobus sp. | reverse complement strand
GCTGCTGCCGATGCTGGCCCGACCGCGGATCGATCCGCCGCGGACGCGGTCCTTCGCGATGGCGATGCCGCTGCGGGTGCATTCGATGGACTCCCCGCGACTGCCTCCCACTTCGGTGCGGCGGATCCAACAGGACCAGTTGAAGGTCAGCACATTCGGCTGGCGCTTCACACCACTCGCCCGCAAGGCAGTTGGCGGCGAGGCGGATGTGCAGACTGCAGACGAGGAACAGACGTTCCGCGGCCTGCGATCACCGACGCCGCTACCGCAGAATGAATCTGCCGGCGTTCGCGTCCGACCCACGGCGGAGAACCATCTCCTCCAGGACCGCCTGCTCTATCTGCTGCAACCGCCGCTCGACGCGATCTTCGACCGCGGTCAGCTTGAGGTGCCGTTCGAGCCGTTCCCCTATCAACTCGAAGGCATCGCTTTCCTGATGCCCCGATCGTCGGCACTGCTGGCGGATGAGATGGGGCTCGGCAAGACCGCACAAACGATCCTGGCTCTGCGACTGCTGCTCCATCAGGGGGTGATCGCGAAGAGTCTACTGATCTGCCCCAAGCCGCTGGTGCCGAATTGGGCCCGCGAACTCAAGATGTGGGCTCCGGATGTGCCCTTCGAGGTGATCGCCGGCGACAGTGAGGCTCGCCGCCGCATGTGGCGGGTCAGCAACTGCCCGCTCAAGCTGATCAACTACGAGACGCTGACCCGCGATGCGGAAGTGCTGGCCGATGTGGAATTCGATGTCGTGGTGCTGGACGAGGCGCAGCGGATCAAGAACGCCGGGTCGCGGACCGCAGAGGTCGTCACCTCGATTCGCCGCTCGCGGAGCTGGGCGCTCACTGGCACGCCGATTGAAAACCATCCCGACGACCTGGCGAATCTGTTTGCGTTTGTCGATCCCGGTCGCGTGCCACCCGGCACACCCTCACGGCTGCTCGCCGATCTCACCGGCGACGCCATCCTGCGGCGGACCAAAGACATCGTCCAGTCCGACATGCCGCCCAAGATGATCGTCGATGTCGAGCTTGATCTCACGGCTGCCCAGCGGGCCGCGTACGACCTCGCCGAAGACGAAGGCGTCATCCATCTCAACGAGCTTGGCGACACCCTCTCGGTGCAGCACGTCTTCCAACTGGTGATGCGGCTCAAACAGATCTGCAACTTCGACCCGCGCACGGGAGAGAGCGCGAAGATGGAGCGGCTCGTCGCGGACATGGAAGAAGTCGCCTCCAGCGGCCGCAAAGCTATCGTTTTCAGCCAGTGGGTCGAGCCGCTGACAGTGTTGGCGGATGCGCTCAAAGACTACGGACCGCTGCAGTTTCACGGCCGCATTCCGCAGGCGGAGCGGATGCCCATCCTCGATCGCTTCAAAGCCGATCCCGATGCCCATGTCATCCTGATGACCTACGGCACCGGCAGCGTCGGCCTCAATCTGCAATTCACGAATTATGTGTTTCTGTTTGACCGCTGGTGGAACCCGGCGATCGAGGATCAAGCCATCAATCGGGCCCACCGCATCGGGCAGAAAAACCCGGTCACGGTGAAGCGATTCATGAGTGCGGACACGATTGAAGGTCGCATCGCAAAGGTGCTCGACGAAAAACGGCAGATCTTCAATGATATTCTGAATGCCGCAGACAAACCGAGCGCGATAGGCCTGAGTGAAGATGAGATTTTCGGACTGTTCGACATCAAATCAAAACCAAAGCGGTGATACTATTTCACCAGTCCGCAGCGCAAGCTAGGAAATAAAAACTCCTTTGCTTGCGCTGCGGACTGGTTGGTATTACCATCCCATCCACATCTTGATCAGTCGCCAGATGTCGAGGCCCACTACAAACGCCATCAGCGACAGCACGCATACGAGGCCCAACATGCTCAGCCAGAAATGAACGCGGTCCGGCGGCGGGCGACCGACAATCGCCTCATAAATCAGAAACATCATATGCCCGCCGTCGAGCATCGGTATGGGCAGGAAATTCACGACTGCCAGGTTGATACTGATCAATGCCAGCAGCAGAAGCAGCTTGTATTGACTTTCCCCTGCAATGATGTAGGCCAGTCGGCCGAGTGTGATCGGCCCGCTCATTGTCTGAATCGCGGAGACGCGGCCGAACAACATGGCATACAGGTTGATGTACATGGACTTGATCATGCGCACGGTGCGATTTACGCCCATACTGAGCGCGTCGCCGATGTCGGTCGCTTTCTGAATGCGGAACTCCGGCATGAAACTCAGACCACGATCCGCCACCGGGCAACTCGGATCAGCGATGCTCGCGATCGTGGCTTCAATCTTCTGCCCATTCCGATTGACGCGAAGTTCCATTTCGTGTGGTTCGCGATCCTGCAGGATGTGATCCACATAAGCCCACTGATTGGATTTCATATCTTCCCAGCGGCTGGTTTTGACTTCGCCATCGGCGTCCAACGTGCGGTATTTGACCGCCTCGACGGTGTCGCCTGCCTGCATACCGGCTTTCGCTGCCGGGCTGTCGGGGGTGACGCCATCAATGACACCTTGAACCACATAGGCGAGCCCGAGGCCGTTGATGGCGACCGGCGTAGCCGGCGAAATGCCTTCGCCCAAATCACGGGCACTGACCGCATCCCAGGGCAACTCGACTACGATCCGCTTCTCGCTGTGATCCACGTTGCGGAGCACCGTCACTTTGACTGTGAATTTGCTGGATGCACTGTCGCGTGCCGCGGCCGCCAGATCCGCCTGCGCCTTTAAAAGCAGCGGCAGTCGCATCGGGTCGAGCGGCAGAATAGTGAGTTTCGACTCCGCTTTGCGTTTCGCGGTCGCCTCAGTCGGATCGGCGGCGAATAGCGTGTTGCCGGCCTCCACTTCGACGATCCGATCACCTTCGGTCGAGCCCTCTTTGACCTGCAATCCCGCTTGCGCGGCAGGCGTGTGATCGCGGATCGCTGTGATCGGCCCCATCCGCATTCGCAAGCCCGTCTCGAATCGATACTCGGGCGGCATGGCAATCACCACCGCGGGACTATCCGCCGGTTCACCTTTCCGCCGCACCTCGACCATCACGGGAGTCCCCGCCAGTCTGGACATGCGGTGTTCGAAATCGATCCACTTGAATTCACCCGTCAGCGGTGTGATCGCTGTGGGATTTTCCGGGTCGGTCATACCCAGGATTTTGTCACCGGCGAGGAATCCCGGACCATCATTGGCACTGCGGGCTTTGGCGGCTGCCGAGCCACCGCGGAAGGGCGGGGACTTGTCGCGCGGGTGATAGTAGAGCGTTGTCGAGTTCGGTGGGCTGAAGCCGAGCAGCGGGAACGGAGCGCCCTCGTCCTGCAGCGGAGCCACGGTGAGTTTGCTGATTTTGCCATTGTCTTTGAGCGTGATGTCGAGAGTCTCGCCGTGGTCAGTTCCCCAGACGACAGGGCGGACATCGGCGAACCAGAGCCGACCGTTATCTCCGATGGCTTCAATTTCGCTGCCGCTGTGGACATTCTGCCGCCAGAACGCTCCGCCCGGTTGAAGGGCGGCGACCACCGCGGGTTGCTCCTCCAGACCATGCATATAGACGATGACGAAGAGCCCCATCGCCAGCAGGATGTTCATGATCACGCCGGCGGAGATGATCATCATCCGTTCGGGAACCGTTTGATTTTTGAAGGAACGCGGATCGTTTTCGGCGTCCTCACCCTCGGCGTTGTCCCCTTCGCCGAGCATTTTCACATAGCCCCCGAGCGGGATGACAGAAAGCTTGTAGGTCGTCTCGCCATACTTCCACTTGCAGAAGGGGATCGCGGGTCCGAAACCGATGGAGAAGGTCTCGACGCGGACCTTGCAGAATTTTGCAGCTGCGAAGTGACCAAGTTCGTGGATGAAAATGATGAGCGTGAGCCCCGCGACGGCGAGGACCACATCCACGGGGTGCAAATAGTAGAGGACCAAGCCGAGAATGACCGCACCGAGGATGAGATTGACGACGTTTTGCCGGAGCCAGGAGCCGACATCATCTTCATTATCGTGCGGAGTGCTGGTCACAACTTCGTCGTTCGGTGCGTTCGGATCCAACGGTGCGTCTCCTGGCGGGCCCAGTCATCGAGTGCGAGCAGTGCCTCCAGGCCGGGTGAGGCATCATACGCATGATGGTCCATCACGGCTC
Organism: Limnoglobus sp.; assembly: GCA_041736785.1. Taxonomy (GTDB): domain Bacteria; phylum Planctomycetota; class Planctomycetia; order Gemmatales; family Gemmataceae; genus JBGSSZ01. The sequence continues at coordinate 1,553 of JBGSSZ010000137.1, read as the reverse complement.
GGTTGCACAAGGCGATCTCCAGAAAGCCGAGGCCACCGGCGAGGAACGCCGCGACCGCGACTTCATTGGCGGCATTGAGCACAGCCCCGGTGCTGCCCCCCTTCGCCGCCGCTTCAAAGCCGAGATCCAGAGCCGGGAACGTGTCGCGGTCCGGCGGCTCAAAGGTCAACTTCGCGAGGCGACTCCAGTCAAGCCGCTTAGCCGGGCCCGGCACCCGCTCGGGATGCAATAGCGCCAATTGGATCGGCAGCCGCATATCCGGCGGCGAGAGCTGCGCCAGCACCGAGCCGTCCACAAATTCCACAAAGCTGTGGACGATCGATTCCGGATGCAGGATTACGTCGATCTTCGCCGCGTCGAGATCGAAGAGCCAGCGAGCCTCAATCACTTCGAGAGCCTTGTTCATCAGCGTCGCCGAATCGACTGTGATCTTGGGTCCCATTTTCCAGGTCGGATGCTTGAGTGCGTCCTCGATGGTGGCGTGTTCAAGCTCGCGGCGAGTCTTCCCGCGAAACGGCCCGCCGCTGCCCGTGAGCACGATCCGTGCGACATCCTCGACGCTGTGGCCGGTGAGGGCTTGTGCAATCGCGGAATGCTCACTGTCCACGGCAAGAAGCGTTGCGCCGCGTTCTTTAGCGAGCCGGGTGATGAGTGGCCCGGCGACGACGAGGGTTTCCTTGTTGGCGATGGCGACGGTCTTGCCCGCTTCGACCGCAGCCCAGGTGCCATGCAACCCAGCGGCACCGACGACAGCACTGACGACGATGTCGACATTGGGCCGCTGCACCGCGTCGGCAACAGCGTTCGCAGGCAGGATCTGCGTCTCGGCGGGGAAGTGAGTGCTATCAATCGCTTCAAAAGCCTTCGCATCACTGACGATGGCAAGAGCAGGCTTGAATTCGTGACACTGCTCAGCGAGGAGTTTCACGTTCGCATGAGCCGCCAGCACCGCGACCTGCAGCTTGCCCGGCAGATGGCGAACTACGTCGAGCGTGTTCGTGCCGATGGAGCCGGTACAGCCAAGAATGGCGAGTCGCTTCATTCAAGAATTGTAGTAAGCGTGAAAGTGTGCCAATTGCTTCGCAGACGGCGGGGCTCGTCGAGAGCACAAAAACACCGACCGCGACCGATTCGGGCGATATGTCGCTCACCGAATCGACGCGGTCCAGAGTACTCAGTGATTCGCTCACTTCATGACGAGCTTTGCACCAAAAAACACCAAAACCATCAGCAGCATCGTCGCGGCAATGATTCCGAGCGTGCCAAAGGTGCTGCGGTTGTCCTCATCGGACGGGATCCAACCGCCAGGGACGCTCTTGCGAGCCGGGTCCGCGAAGGGCGGCGGTTCGGGCATTCGGCTCGACGTTTGCGGATTCGCCACGGTCAGCGGCACCTCGTCGTGGCTTGGGCCGCCGAAGTTCGAGCGGGTCGGGAACATCGGCATGGACGACTTGACTGGCGACGGTGTCGTGACGGGCATCCCGCCACCCATTCCGGACATCCCGCCACCCATGCCGCCGAAGCTCGACCGAGCCGCGGGCGGACCACCCAGA
>JBGSSZ010000114.1:0-3241 GCA_041736785.1 Limnoglobus sp. | reverse complement strand
CTTATCGGGATGGTGTCCGTCTGAAGAAGGCGGAGATGAAGCCGATCGAAGCGCGGCTGGAGCGTTCGAAGACGCTCCCCAAGTATGACATCATCATCCGGCCACAGGGGAAGGTAAGTTAAGAAGCGCCGAACGCCTTACTTCCTGCTCGGACAGAGCCCGCTCCCTGCGGAAAACTCCGATCCCGAGCCGGATGCGACCGCTGTGAAGGGGCAGGGCCGTGAGTATTCCGATCACCCTGTGCAGCGGGAGCTGGTGGTGGAGGTTGCCGAAAGCTCGCTGGCCTACGACACCGGACGAAAAGCCGATCTGTATGCGTCCACCGGCGTCCTGGATTATTGGGTGGTCGATCTGGTGCACCGAAAGCTGATTGTGTTTCGCAAGCCGGAGCCGAGTGGTGACAGCGAGTTTGGGTCGAGCTTCACATCGCGTGAGGAGCTTGGCCTGGGTGAATGCATGGTGCCGCTGGCCTCGCCGAATAATGCTCCTGTCGCTGTCGCGGACCTGCTGCCGTGAGCAAACCCGCACGGACGCGTGGCGAACGCAGCACACCCACGGGCGAGCATGTGCCGGTGATGCTCGCCGAGTGTCTGGCGGCTCTCGACCCGCAGTCGGGGATGGTCGCGGTCGACTGCACCCTCGGCTACGCCGGTCATAGTGCAGCACTCCTCGAGCGCCTTGGCCCCGACGGGCACTTGATTTGTTTCGATCTCGACGACATTCATCTTGCGGACGCCACAGCGCGTCTGGAGGCTGTGGGGCATCCCTTCACCATCCGCCGCGGCAACTTCGCGTCCATTCAATCCACACTCGCGGAACTCGGCATCGGACACGTCCACTGTGTGCTGGCCGACCTCGGAATGTCGTCGATGCAGGTGGACGACCCCAGCCGCGGATTTTCGTTCTTGCGAGACGGCCCGCTCGACATGCGCATGGACCGCAGCCGCGGTCGCACGGCGGCGGAATTGCTAGCCACGCTACCGGAGGAAGAACTTGCGGCTGCATTTGCCGCCAATGACGAACCGATGGCGGAGGCGATTGCCACAGCGATCGTCCGCGAGCGCGGCAATCTGGCGTTCGAGCGGACTGCCGACCTGCGCGACGTGGTCGAGCGGGCCGCACCGGTCGTGGTGATCAAGAGCCCGGGCTCCGGGCCAGCACGGAAGCAACAACTGCTCCCGGCCACGCGGGTCTTTCAAGCACTGCGGATTCTGGTGAATCGCGAACTGGCCAACCTTCAACAACTGCTGCGGGTGCTGCCCGATGTCCTGGAGCCGGGCGGCGTCGCCGCGATCATGTCATTTCACAGCGGCGAGGATCGCCTGGTGAAAGCCGCGTTCCGCGAAGGACTCCGAAGTGGGGCTTATTCCGCATGCACCGACGATCCAATCCGTCCGAGTGAAGCCGAGAAACTCGCCAACCCGCGAGCCCGGTCCGCCAAGCTCAGGTGGGCCCGTCGGTGAATTGTCGGCGGAGATCACCTGCGCGCAACAATTTCAAATTGGTCCGCCGGGAGCTCGATCGCAGAGATCGTTTCGGCCTGTGGTTCTAGCTGGAATTCAACCAGGTAGAGATGTCGGCCCTTCACTCCGATTGGTCCCCGATCTTCTCTGATACGACCCTGCATCTCACGCGTACCCAGAAGAAATTGGACCTCATCTCCCTTGTGAATTCTTGTCGTTGTCATGAGTCATACTCCCAGTTTCACCACGGCGCGGTTCCCAGCATCGTCGATAGGGAATCATATACCACGGTATCAAATTCGTGGGATAGCCGGTTGAGTGCTCTTCGCCACTCCCGCACTTTTGCCAGGTGAAGCGAAGGTATTCCGCTGGGTGCGACCAGATCGAAATCCTGATGCGCGATGGCATTCCGCCAACCCAGCAACTCGTTGAGAATTTCCCGCCGACGCTCGTTTCGTGCATCCAGTGAGTACACCTTGGTCCAGAAATCGAAACCCAGACGCCCGAAGTCCTGACCAATGGCACCCGGATGCGGATTGCCTCGACTCAGGCTTCGGTTCCAAATCCATTCAAGACGCAGATATTTCTGCAACGCGTTGGGGACCAGCGACACGAGATGATCGATGCACTCCGAATGCAGATCTCGGCAGTAGCCTTGAAAGTGCGAAGACAGCAGTGCGGCGTACGCGAAATTGATCTGCTGAGTGGCGTAGCGATTACCGCGTTCCGTTCCCCCGACCATCGCGTGGGCGTTTTCGATTTCATCGAGCGCGCTGGCCCGCTCGCCAAGCCAGCGTGTCAGAGAATGTGATGGCGTGGCAGTGAATCACTTCCCGAAGAGACGCCCCTGCGTGCGATTCAGGGTTGTGTCGTTGGCGGTTGGCTCCACCGGCGGCGGCGGCACATACTCCGGATCGATGTCCATCGGATGCTTCTTCGCTGCGAAGAGCCGTCCGGGATTCATCGCCAACGGCGGGGTTTCCACCACCCTCGGTGCCTTCGGCTCTTCAAAGCTCGGCAGGTCGTAGCTCGACGCGGCGACTTCGGTCTGAACGGCACGCTCAACATCCAGATTGGCACGCACGAGGCTGTCGTCGGTACGGGCCAACGCCGCCAGATCCATGAGGGCAATACCACGCGGCTCGGCGTCCACGGCGACGGTGCTCGCCAGCACATGACCCTGATCAGCCCGGCGGACAAACTCGACCGCCTCGGCGTAGCCGCCGCCAAGCTCGCCCACGGTCGTAAGCATCCCGGCAACCGACAAGCTGCTCTTCGCCGTCACTTCCTGTGCGCCGTCTGTGCCATTGATGATGCGCGTGATGGTGGCTTGCAGATCGCCGGCTTTCGCGGTCACTGTGAATTCGCGACCGATCGGGAATGAGAACGGCGGCACGAGTTCACCGACCTTGCCGAAGAGCACGATCTCCGCTCGCGAGTGGCTGGCCACATGCACGAGCGCCGCACTCTCCGGGGCGACCTGATGCACCCAGAAGGTATTCTTCACATGCTTGCCGCCGATCGACGGATGGCGTTCGTTGGCACTCCGCAAGGCAGTGAACGCACCATATCGCACGGCTGCATCGGGATGGCCCATGAGTTCGCTCAGTCGGTCCGCGCTGACGCCGTCGTCGAGTGTGGCCAGAGCCAGCAGAGCGTGCGTCCGCAGTGCGGGGTGCTGTTCGGCGAGCTTGGCGAGTTCACCCGCAGCGGTAGTGTTGCCGAGATACGCCAGGGCCTCGGCCGCAGCGAAGCGCACCCACGGCGACTTGTGCTGC
>JBGSSZ010000110.1:0-4490 GCA_041736785.1 Limnoglobus sp. | reverse complement strand
GCCAACCGGGCAAGCAACCCGGCGACAAAGAGAAGAGCGATCAGGTCGCTGAGGGGGACCGCAAAAGCCCCGGCGAAATGAAGAACCTCGCATCCGGCGGCAAAGCTGGCGAAGGCGACGGCACCTTCATCCAGCTTCAGAAAAAGGAACGCGAGAAGGTCCTGCAAAACGCGGAGCTTGCCTTCCCCGCCGAGTTCCGCGAATTGATCAAACAATACAACATCAACATCAAGAGCCTCTTCAAACCCCAGTCGAAGCCGGACGACAAAAAATAAGAGGTGGCAAATGCGTGTGATTGTGTGCCTGCTGGCAATCGTTCTTCCGCTCCAGGCTGCCGGCCCGGTGCCCAAGGACAAGGTCAAGCTCGATGAGACGACTCAGAAAGCTGTCGATAATGCACTCGCGTACTTGAAGAGTGTCCAGCAGAAAGACGGCTCGTGGGGCAATACCGCGATTACGTCGTTTGCCTTGCTCGCGTTCATGTCCAACGGCCACGTGCCGAACCAGGGACTGTACGGTCCGGAAGTCGCCAAGGGCATCCGCTACATCGTCAGCATCGCCCGCGACGACGGCTATCTCGTCGGACCCAAGGGTGGCAACATGTACTGCCACGGCATGTCCGCACTCGCTCTCACGCAGGCGTTCGGCATGAGCGGCGACGACGAACTCAAGACGGTGCTCAAGAAAGCCATCGCGCTGATCGTGAAGAGTCAGAACAGCGAAGGCGGCTGGCGCTACGACCCCTCGCCAAGCGGGGCGGACATTTCTGTGACGATCATGCAGGTGATGGCCCTGCGCGGTGCCCGCGATTCCGGGTTGCACGTGCCTGACGAGATCTTCAAAAAAGCTCTCAAGTACATCGACAAGTGCCACGATGCCCGCACCGGCGGCTACAAGTACATGCCCTCCAGCGGCGGAGCCGGTTACGCCCGCACCGCGGCCGGGGTCTGCCTGCTGCAACTCTCAGGCGAATACGACGCCGTCGATCTCGACAGTGCCGTGAAGTATCTCGTCAAGGAAGGCGACGACCGCCAGCACTACTGGTACGGCCACTACTACGCGGCTCACGCGCTGCACGTCTACGGCGGCAAGAACGACGCCAACGAAAAGATCTGGAAAGACTACTACGACCGCATGAAGACCAAGCTGCTCGCCACGCAGAAACCCGGCGGCGAGTGGCTGGAGAACATGGAACGCCACAACGGCGCGAACTATCAGACCTCGATCGCGGTCCTCATCCTCAGCGTGCCGACGCACTACCTGCCGATCTACCAGCGGTAGTCCAGTACGCAACCTTCCCATGATCAATCCGGGATTTGATCCGCGGGATCCGCGTTCTCTTTGCGATTGTCCGTAAAATACACCGCCCACACTCTGAGGTTGTTGCGATGCCGACGCGGATTGACATGGCCAAGTTTGCTAAGTTCTGCAAGGACACCGGGTTTATCTTCCAGTCGAGCGAGATCTACGGCGGCATCAATGGCTTCTGGGACTACGGCCCCCTCGGCGTCGAACTCAAAAAGAATATCAAAGATGCCTGGTGGCAGGACATGGTGCGCAACCCGCCGCCAGGGCCTGACGGGCAGGAAATCCGCATGGTGGGGCTCGACTGCTCGATTATTATGAATCCCAAAGTGTGGGAGGCAAGCGGTCATGTGGGCGGATTCAGTGATCCCATGGTTGATTGCAAGGCTTGTAACGGACATTTCCGGGCAGACAAGACTTGGGCAGTTGAATTGTCAGCAAGCAAGAGCGACGACATCGCCGGTGTCCGACAGCTAATCGGTGTAATTGCTGACACGGAAAGAGAAGCAATTGAGCTTTGCCATAAGGACATCATTGCATTCGAGAAGAAGAACAAACAAGAAAGTAATCCACTAGCATTGTCGGCAATGATGTTGGAGCATGATAGGTATGAATTCTTTATCTGCCCCAATTGCAAGAAGCAAGGAACTCTCATAACGCCACGCAAATTTAATCTCATGTTTGAAACACATGCTGGACCGATAGCGTCGGAAGAAAATAAAGTCTATCTTCGCCCCGAAACTGCACAAGGTATTTTTGTGAACTACCGCAATGTGCTCAACAGCACACGATTGAAATTGCCCTTTGGCATCGCCCAAGTCGGCAAGGCGTTTCGAAATGAGATCAACCCGCGTAATTTCATCTTCCGCTCACGCGAATTCGAGCAGATGGAGATCGAGTTCTTCTGTCATCCCAGCGAGTCGCGGAAGTGGTATGAGTATTGGCGCAATCTGCGCAAATCCTGGTACAGCACGCTCGGCATCAAGAGCGACAACCTCAAGCCCCGCGAGCAGGGGTCGGAGGAACTTGCCCATTATTCCGTCGGCACGACCGACATCGAATACATGTTCCCGTTCAGCGACGAACCGCAGGAGCTAGAAGGTGTCGCACACCGCGGGGATTTCGACTTGAAGGCTCACGCGGCCAAGTCCGGCAAGACCGACGACCTCGCCTACTTTGACGAGGAACTCTGGAACAGCGACTCGCAGACCATGAGCACACGCTCATTCAAGGAGTGGCTCAAGTCGAACCCGAGCGAGGCCGAGATTGCGAAGTACAAGTTCACGCCGCATGTGATCGAGCCGAGCGCGGGGGCGGACCGGTTCGCACTCGCAGTACTCTGCGAAGCCTACAGCGAGGACGAAGTCGCCGACGCGAAGGGCAACAAGGAGACTCGCGTGGTGATGCGTTTTCATCCGCGTCTGGCACCGATCAAGTGTGCGATTTTCCCGCTCGTGAACAAGGACGGCATGCCGGAACTGGCGACGAAGCTCTACCGGGAATTGAAGCCGTACTTCAATGTGTTTTATGATGACAAGGGTGCGGTTGGCCGCCGCTATCGCCGACAGGATGAGATCGGCACGCCGTTCTGCGTGACGATCGATGGCGACACCGGCAAAGACGGCACGGTGACCATCCGCGACCGCGACACGCTGAAGCAGGAACGGATCCCGATGGGCGATGTTAAAACGGCGATCGATAAAGCACTACGTTAATCGCCGCGGAGGGCATCGCGTTCGGACAGCCAACCGGTGACACCGTCCGCAAGTTCGACTTGCAACCAACCGCCTCGCTCGGTGAGCAGTGTCGCTTCCGCTCCGGGTGGCAGGTCCCGCACGCTGGGATAGCTGCGGCCGTTGCCCTCGCGCAATGCCGTCGCGTGCTGCACGACGATGAACGGTGTCGCGAGTTCTCGGGTCTGTTCGCGGTGAATCATCACGGCGACGCCCGCACTGCAGAGGGCTATCAATGTGGCAATGGTGGCGAGCCCGGCCATGCCCCGTGGCCGCACTGTGAAATGCCTTGCCGCGGCGACAGCAGCTATCAATACACTTGCCGCGCAGACGATGAACAGATCGCCTGGAGCCACGCGATACTGCCAGGCGTCCAACGCACGGTGTGGAGCATCGACCATACTCTGAGCTACACGGTAATCGTCTTGTAGTCCGCGATGGCTCGGGTCGCCATGCAAGCCTTTGCGATAGGCTAGAATCGCATCAGGAAGTTTGCCCGACTGCATGGCAGTGCGGCCCGTATTGATGGCGACGGCGGTGTCGTCGTTCATGCGGCCTCCAAGTCATGGATCACGTCACGGACTCGCGCGGGCAGATTGTTCACGTTTGCGCCGCCGAAGCGAAGGGCGTCGCCGTCACGCAGCAAGTGTTCGACACGGTCGCACAATACTCGTGACACGTGGCGGAGTTCCAGTCGCTGTGCGGTTTCCGCAGGTGTGCTGCACTGTACGCCAAATCGCTCCTGCAAGTAGCCGGCAAGCGCTGCGAGCGGATCGTGATCCACGCGGCTGAGAGCCCTGCGGACGGATCGGGTTCGCAGCAGCCTCGCCAGCCTCACGCCCTGTGGATTGCGCCGTCGCCAGACGATCACATACACAGTCGTCATCGCGGCAGCGACCATTGCCAGTGTGACCCAGGTAAGCAGCGAAGGCCTCCATGAGTTGCCTGCGCCGTTCCACACGGTGCGGAACCGCTCGGGGACATTGATCGTCGGCTTGGCCGGTGCGGTCACATCGATCGTGATTCCCTCGGTGTAGCGTGTCCGCAGTCGCCGCGATTCGGCTGCCTCCGGCATGTAATAGTCGAACCGCACACTCGGCACGCGAAGCGAACCCGCACTCCGCGGCGTCAGACGATAGCTAAACGATCTCACACCATCCACGTCGCGGTCGTCGACTTCAACCGCGGTGAACTCATCGGTCGCGAGCACAGGCCGGCGAATCGCCGCGGGATTACGAGCATGGTCGATAGTCAGTGTGTAGACGAGCGAGTCACCGAGCGGGAGCGTCGTCGGTGTCGCGGTTGCGGTGATGGTAATTGAGTTGTCGCCAATGGCACCGTAGAAGTGTGGAGCGACACGGATCAGCGGCGGGATTTCCTCCGCGGCGGCAGCAATCAGCAACAGGGTGAGGAGCATCATGTCACCAGTCGCGGACGCCGCGTCGGTCCGGT
>JBGSSZ010000078.1:0-10944 GCA_041736785.1 Limnoglobus sp. | reverse complement strand
TCGCCTGTCTGCTGATCACTTGCATCGTGGCGTGGGCATGCGGAGGCCGGCTCTTCACCGCACCCACACTCGAAGCCGGCATGCCGTTGACGATTTTCCTTGGCACCGTCTGCGCGTGGCTCATCCCCGGCCTCGCTGCTGTGCTGCTCTATCAATGGATCGACTTCCGCCGCAGCGACCCGGCTCGCGTCAGTCCACCGGTGGTGCATCTCGATCACAGTGCCGGGTGGAATCCGATCCGCCGCTGGGGCTTCGCGGTCGCACACGGGCCCCGCACCCGGGATCATGTCGGTCTGCGGATTGTGCCTGAACGCGAAAGCCAAGCCACGGAATTTCAGCCCGATTGGCCGCTCAAGGTCAGCCTCGACGATCTCGACGGCACGCTGGTCAAGGATCGCGTGGCTCGTCGCGACGAGCTTCAGCTGCGCCGGCAGTTCTTCCAGTGCCTCGGCCGCATCGTCAAGACCGCGAAGAAGAGCGCACCCTCCCGCGGGGGCGGCTACCTGATCGCGCCGCAATACTGGTTTATCACCAGCATCCTCTGGGCCGACCCCGAGCAGGGCCCCGACGCCAGCGAAGACACACTCCGCCCGCTGGGACCCTCATTCCGGCGAGCCATCCCGATCCGGGCCCGGCAGTACATGAGCCGCGTGCTGCGAGCCACGCAGGTCGACGCGATCTATCTCGAAGACGGCATCAGCCATCGCCGGCTGGAGAAAGTCCTGCGTGCGGTGCTGGAACTTCACGATATTCACGGCGATCGACGGCGGGCCGAAGACCACCACTTCGCGGGTCTGCCCAAGATCAAAGTGATGATCCACAACTACGAGCCGGGCAATCCGTTTCAGAACGACGACTACCCCGAACCGAAGTTCGACGAAGTCAGCCGTTCGCGGGTGCTGCACATCTTCAAGGACCGTGGCGAGTCTGAAGAACTCTCCGACGCACCGTTTGACTTTTCCTGGGAACCGGCCCCGCTGATGGTGCGGTAGACCTGCTGGGGTGTGACTACTCACAGAATCATGGCTCACTTGATCGATCTGAGCCGTGAGTGATCATCAGCACAGAGAATCCCTCGAGGGAACACACTTCACGGCCCCACCTGTTTTCGTATAGCATCCGCACGCACGCAGGAATTCGCGATGCTGTTGGCTGCTGAAAACCTTTCCATTTTCGATCCGGCTTCGCCCTCGGCGGAATCGATCCGCGGGCTCTTCGTCCTCGTGATTGCCATCACGCTCGGGATCCTCGCCCTAGTGGAAGGCGTGCTGATCTACTCGCTGCTCCGCGGCAAGCGTCGGCAGTCGAACACCGAAGCCGAGCCGCCGCAGGTCTACGGTAGCACTCCCATTGAAATCGCCTGGACCGCCGCACCGGCACTGATCGTTTTCGTACTGATCATGCTCGTGGGACGGGTGATCTGGGAAGTGCGCGTCGATCCCGACAAACCGCCCGCCGGCGCGAAGCCGCTCTATGTCACGGTGATCGGGCGGCAGTGGTGGTGGGAATACCGCTACGATTCGTACGACGGCCGCGAGCTCAAATTCACCACGGCGAATGAACTGCATATCCCCGTGAGCGAGCCCGGCGTGCCGCGACCAATCTATCTGAACTTGCAATCCGCCGACGTCTGCCACAGCTATTGGGTCCCGCGGCTCGGCGGAAAGACCGATCTCTTGCCCGGACGTGCCAACACGATGTGGCTGCAGACGCACGAGCCCGGCCTGAATCTGGGCCAGTGCGCCGAGTATTGCGGCACGCAGCACGCTCACATGCTGCTGCGGGTCTATGCGGACAGCCCCGCGGAATTCGATGTCTGGCTGAAAGCCGAAGCCGCCAACGCCGTGGATGATCCGGCAGTGAAAAAGGGCCGGGATCTGTTCCTGGCAACGTCGTGTGTGAACTGTCACATGGTGCGCGGGACGAGTGCGAAAGGGAACTACGCACCGGACCTGACGCACCTGATGAGCCGCCACACCCTGGCGAGCGGCATGATCCCGAACACGCCGGAGAACCTGCGGAAGTGGGTCCACGACCCCGGCAGCATCAAGCCCGGCTGCCTGATGCCGGGGTTTGCATTGAACGATAAGGAGATGGGATTGATTGTGGAATATCTGAAATCATTGAAGTGAGAGAAGAGAACCACAGAGGCACAGAGAACGCAGAGGAGTCACAGAGGAAAACAATTATATAACTGTGCATGGATTGGGAGAGACCATGAATGATGATCTGGTGAAGGAAGTAGCCGACCCAATGACGGGGGCGGTGATCGGAGCCGCGATTGAAGTTCATCGTGCGCTCGGGCCAGGCTTGCTGGAAAGCGTCTATGAAAAATGTCTTCGACATGAACTGTCTCTTCGAGGCATCCAGCACAACCACCAGGTCGAACTGCCTATCGTTTACAAGGATCTTCGAGTTGAACGGAGCCTGATCATCGATATCCTCGTGGACAGCAAAGTGGTCGTCGAACTGAAAGCAACAGAAGGCATCAGCAAAGTGCACGAAGCCCAGATCCTGACCTACCTGAAGCTCACGGGGCTGAAAACCGGTCTGATTATGAACTTCAATGTGCCACTCCTGAAAAATGGCATCAAACGGTACTCGATCTAATATTCTGATTCTTCTCTGTGACTACTCTGTGTCCTCTGTGCCTCTGTGGTTATCTTAGTTTTGGATCATCATGACAGTCGAGACACTTGAACCTGTGCCCGCTGCCAGTCCAGAACCGTGGACGGCGAATCTGCACGAATGGCTTGTGACCGTCGACCACAAGAAAATCGGCGTGCTCTATGTGCTCATGGCGGTCTTCTTCCTGATCGTCGCCGGGGCGGCGGCGCTCATGATGCGCCTGCAACTCTGGGCGCCGGATATGAATCTGCTGCCGCCCATCACCTTCAATCAGTTCTTCACACTGCACGGCACCACGATGGTGTTCTTCGTCGGTATGCCCATACTCATCGGCATCGCCAACTATGTGATCCCGCTGCAGATCGGTGCCCGCGACATGGCCTTCCCGCGCATGAACGCTTTCGGCTTCTGGGCGACCCTCTTCGGCGGCGTGCTCGTCTACTTCAGCTTCCTCCTCCAGGGCGGGCCGCCGGCCATCGGCTGGTTTGCCTACGCACCCCTGACTGAGGCGAGCTTCGCCCGCGGGCACGGCGTCGACTGCTGGGCACTCGGCCTCATCGTCAGCGGCTTCGGCACCACCACGGCCGGGATCAATTTCGTCGCCACCATCCTTGCCATGCGCTGCCCTGGCATGACGCTTCGCAAGGTGCCGTTCTTTGTCTGGATCATGTTCTGGACCTCGCTGCAGATTATTATCGTGATGCCGCCATTGACCGCGGCCTTGACGATGCTCGAATTTGACCGCCAACTGGGTGCGCATTTCTTCGATGCCCAGTCGGGCGGTTCGGCGTATCTGTGGCAGCACCTTTTCTGGTTCTTCGGCCACCCCGAGGTGTATATCCTCGTGCTGCCGGCGTTTGGCATGATCTCGGAAGTCGTGCCGGTCTTCAGCCGCAAGGTGCTGTTCGGCTATGAGTTCATGGCAGCGGCCACGGCGGCGATCGTCCTCATCAGCCTCGGCGTCTGGGCCCACCACATGTTCTCCGTGGGCATGAGCCGCACGCTCGATCTCTTCTTCGCCGCCGCGACCATGCTCGTCAGCATCCCCACCGGCATCAAGATGTTCAACTGGCTCGCGACCATCTACGGTGGCAAGATCGTCTTCAAATCGCCGATGCTCTTCGCCCTCGGCTTCCTCTCCATGTTCGTCATCGGCGGGCTCACCGGCATCATCCTCGCCTGCACGCCCGTCGATTTCCAGATCACCGACACCTACTTCGTCGTCGGGCACTTCCACTGGGTGCTGATCGGCGGGACCGTGTTCGGCGTGTTCAGCGGGATCCACTACTGGTATCCCAAGGTGACCGGCCGCATGCTGAGCGAACGGCTCGCCAAGTGGCAGTTCTGGCTGCTCTTCCTCGGCTTCATTCTCACTTTCGCACCAATGCATGTCGCCGGTGTGCTGGGCATGCCGCGACGGATCTACACCTACGAAGGCGACCGCGGCTGGGAACTCTGGAATCAACTCGCCACACTCGGGGCACTGCTGCAGGCGCCGAGCTATGTGCTCTTCGCGTGGAACCTGTTCCGTTCGCTGAAGAAGGGCGCAGTCGCCGGCGACGATCCGTGGGACGCGTGGACTCTGGAATGGATGACGCCGAGCCCGCCTCCGAGCTACAACTTCGCCGAGGTGCCGACGGTCATGAGCCGCCGACCGCTGTGGGACTTGAAGCACCCGGATGATCCGGATTGGAAGTACGAGTAGCGAGGGGCAAGGGGTCAGGGACAAGGGGCAAGAAGAAACAGGGGCAATGGGCATGGGGCAGGACGAAACCAGAATGAGCAGCGAAGCACCGTCTTCCCTTGCCCCTTGCCCCTTGCCCCTTGCCCCTTCAAAGGTGGGCATGATCTGCTTCCTCGCCTCCGAGGTGGCGTTTTTCAGCACGCTCATCATGGCGTATGTGATCTTCCTCCGCCACGGCGGCAGCGGGCCGACGCCGGAGAATACGCTCTCGCTCGGGCTGGTGGGGCTGAATACGATCGCATTGCTCGCCAGCAGCGTGACGCTGCACTTTGGCGAAAAAGCCCTGCATCGCGGCCAGCGTGGAATATTTCATCTGCTCTGGGCTCTGACCATCCTGCTCGGCATCGCCTTCCTCGGCGGCACGCTGTACGAATGGAAGGGCCTGATCCACGACAAAGGCCTGACCATCGGCCGCAATATGTTCGGCACGACGTTTTACACACTCGTCGGCTTCCATGCATTCCACGTGACGCTCGGCGTGATCGCGCTCACGACCATCTTTTTCGTAACGATGAGACACAAGGTGACAATGCCCATCACGCTTGTAGGCTGGTACTGGCACTTTGTGGATGTTGTGTGGATCGTGGTGTTTCTGGTGGTGTATGTTGCAGGACGGTAAACCATATATTTGCGGGATGTTCTGATGCCCTCGGTCGAGATGCCAAAACCGACGATCTGGCCGCTGATTGTGAGCCTCGGGCTCATGCTCAGCTTCCTCGGCCTTGCGCTCGGCAGTTGGACGTTTTTCTTCATCGGCCTGATGATGTTTCTGTTCAGTTTTACGAAGTGGATGGCGGAGCTACTCCCTGGCCGAGGTCACGAACACGAAACGATTGGCATTCTGCCGTCGGTGGTCGAAGCCCGCCCCGGCACGGTCGAGCAACTGAACCCCGGTGCACCCGGCTACCGCTTCCGCCTGCCGGAGAAAGTACATCCCATCTCCGCGGGCCTCAAGGGCGGGCTCGTCGGCGGGCTGGTCATGCCCATCCCCGCGGTCGCCTGGAGCCTGTTGAGCGGTCACGGCCTCTGGTTCCCGGTCAACCTCCTGGCCGGACTCGTGCTCCCGGGTGTGGAGGACTATTCCGCCAGCGAACTGAAAGAGTATCATCCCAATCTTCTCGCGCTCGGCGTCGCGATCCACGCGGTCATGTCGACGGTCATCGGTCTCTGCTACGGCGTGATCCTGCCGACGATCCCGGGCAAACCGATCTGGCAGATTCTCGTCGGCGGGCTCGTGCTGCCGCTGCTCTGGACCGGCTTCAGCTACAGCGGCATGAAGGTCGCCAATCCGCTGCTCGCGGAGAATGTGGATTGGTACTTCTTTGCACTCTCGCAATTCGTTTATGGGTTGACCGCAGCACTTGTGGTCGTGAATACCGAGAAAGTGTTCACGCAGCAGACGGGAGGCCCGACATGATAGTACGAACCCAACGAGGCCCGACCGTAAGGGAGGGAGTCGCCGCACAGCCCTCCCTCACGGTCGGGCCTCGTATCGTCTGTTTATTGATGTGTATTTCGATCTTGGGCTGCACGCCACCGGGAAAGCCCATTCCCCCGGTCGCGGGTGCCGACGATACTTTTGACAAACTCTACGCCGTCCACTGCGCCGGCTGCCACGGGGCGGATGGCAAGTATGGCTCCGGACCGGCATTACACGACGAACAGTATCTGACTCTCATCACAAGCGTCATTGATCCGCTCGCGGTCGTGATGAATGGTCGCAAGGGCACAGCCATGCCGGCGTTTGCAAAAGCAAAAAATGGACCTCTGACACCGGAGCAAATCAAGATTGTCATCGATGGCATGAATGAGAAGTGGAAACCAAAAGAATCTCCAACATCCAAACCAATAGAAGGTTTTTCCAAGTCTGGCGATGCAGCCCGGGGAAAAACAATTTATGCTAGGACCTGTGCCACGTGTCATGGCGTCGATGGTGGTGGCAGCCCGAATGCCGGTGCAATTAATAATCCCTCAGCACTGGCACTGACTTCGGACGAGTATCTCTGGCAGATCGGCTTGATTGGCCGGAAAGAACTCGGCTGCATCAGTCCGAACGTCTCCGGACTTCAAATGACCTCGGCGGAGGCCAGCGACCTCACCGCCTACCTCGCCACCTGGCGGAAACAACCATGACCGACCCGACCCTGCCGCAGGAACCGACGCGGCGAAACACACTGATGTGGCTGACCGGCGCGATGGGCGTCGCGGCGAGTGCTGCCGTGGGTGTGCCGCTTGCGGCGTATCTCACCGGCGCGATCCGTCGCCATCCCGAAGACTGGGTACCGATTGGCAAAGTCGACGACTTCCCGCTCCACGAGACGCGGCTCTACACGTTTGAAAACCCCACCCACGAGCCCTGGGACGGCGACGCTGGCAAGAGCGGTGCCTACATCCGCGCGCTGGGCAATGGCGAGTTCTGGGTCTTCGCCATGAACTGCGCCCACCTCGGTTGTCCCGTCACATGGGTCCCCGCTGCCGGGCTCTTCATGTGCCCGTGCCACGGCGGCGTCTACTACGAAAACGGCGACCACGCCAGCGGCCCGCCCCCGCGTGGCCTCTACAAAATGCCCTGGCGCATCACCAATGGCGTCCTCGAAGTGCAGGCCCCCCACCTGCCCACGCTCCAGGACACGCTGGAGAAACCATCGACCATGGTGAAACTGCCAATGGCTCCGCGGGACGTGACATGAAATCGGTAGCCGCAGGCTTGAGCCTGCGTAGCGCGGACATGCTTTCATTCCGCAGGCTGAAGCCTGCGGCTACCTGAACGGACCACCATGAAGCGCCGACTCCTTTCTCTGATCAACTGGTTCGACAGCCGGCTTGAGGTCAAGAAGACTGTCATGCCGATGCTCGAGCATCCGATCCCGAAGGCCGCCGCCGGGCCGAAGGGATGGTGGTATGTCTTCGGTTCCGCGTCCATGACCCTGCTCTTCCTGCAGATTTTCACCGGCATCTGTCTCGCGCTCGTCTACGTCCCGAGCGCTGCCGAGGCCTACACCAGCCTCGAATATCTCAACTACAAGCAGCCCTTCGGCTGGTTCCTCCGCTCCGTGCATTATTGGGCCGGCAGCGGCATGGTAGTGATGGTCGCTGTGCACATGACGCAGGTCTATTTACATGGTGCCTACAAGTATCCGCGCGAACTCACCTGGCTCTTCGGCGTCTGCCTCTTGTTGCTCACTCTCGGCATGGCGTTCACTGGACAGGTGCTCCGCTGGGACGCGGATGCCTACTGGGGCGTGGGCGTCGGCGCGAGCATGGCTGGCCGTGTGCCGATCCTCGGGCCGGTGATCGTCGAAATGCTCCTCGGCGGACCCAACATCGGCGCGGCCACGCTCAGCCGATTCTTCGCATTGCACGTCTTTATTTTCCCTGCACTGCTCGTCACGCTCGTGGGCGCACACCTCTGGCTGGTGCTCACCCGCGGCATCAGCGAGCCGCCCATCCCCGGCAAGCTTGTCGATCCCAAGACCTACGACACCACGTATCATGCCGAACTCAAAAAAGACGGTGTCCCCTTCCTGGGCGACGCGATGACGAAGGACGCGTTTTTCTCCTGCGTCGTTGTGCTCGTCGTCGTCGCCCTCGCGGCGGTCATCGGCCCCAAGGGACCGAGCGGCCTGCCCGATCCCGTGCTCACCGGAGCCAACCCGCGGCCCGACTGGCCGTTCCTCTGGCTCTTCGGTCTGCTTTCGTTATGCCCCGCTGGCCTCGAAACCTTCGTCATGCTCGTGTTCCCGGTCGTGCTGGTCATTGGGCTGCTGCTGGTGCCGTTCATCTCGAATCGCGGCGAGCGTGCACCCAGTCGCCGGCCTGTTGCGGTGCTGATCGTGCTCATCGGCGGCACGGCGCTGGCGGTCTTGAGCTACGAGGGCGCGACCGCGCCGTGGTCGCCGGTGATGCAGGCGTGGAGCAGCGACCCCGTGCCGGAGAACATCGTGAAGCGACTGGCACCGCTCGAGTTGCAGGGTGCGAATGTCTTTCAGATGAAAGCCTGCCGCAACTGTCACGCGCTGGAAGGCGTTGGCGGGCGTCGCGGTCCCGATCTCACCGATGTCGGCGTGCGGCTCACCCGCGACCAACTCATCGATCAGGTCAGCAACGGCACGCCCGGCGGCGGCAACATGCCCGCCTACGGCAAGCACATGGACCCGAATCAGATGGAGGCTGTCGCCGCGTTCCTCGTGAGCCTGCGACCCGAAGGCCAGCCCGCAGCCAAGACTGCGACCGTGACCACACAGCCACGACCTTGAAAAGGATCAACGCACGCAGCGGTCATGCACTCCCCGTGATCCGCTGCATCGCTTCCTGATATTTTATCGCGGTCTGCTCGACGACCTCCGTCGGCAGCATCGGCGGTGGGCTCGATTTGTCCCAGCCACTCGACTCCAGCCAGTCCCGCAAATACTGCTTGTCGAATGACGCTGGCGAGCGGCCCACTGCATAAGTATCCTTCGGCCAGAACCGCGACGAATCGGGCGTGAGCACTTCATCGATCAGAATCACCGCACCGTCCGGCAGCAAGCCCCACTCGAGCTTCGTGTCGGCCAGGATGATGCCGACACTTTCCGCATGAGCCGCGGCTCGGCGGTAGATGTCGAGTGTCTGCTCCTGCAGTCGAGTTGCCAGATCGACGCCGATTTCGTCCGCCATGCGATCGAAACTGATGTTTTCGTCGTGGCCCTCCTCAGCCTTGTTTGCAGGTGTGAAGATTGGCTCCGGCAGACGGCTCGCCTCCCGCAACCCCTCGGGTAATCGCAGACCGCAGACAGTCCGATGAGCGCGATACTCGCTCAGCCCCGAGCCCGCCAGATAGCCGCGGGCTACGCACTCGATCGGCACCACGCGGGTCTTGCGGACCAGCATCGTCCGCCCCGCGAGTGCAGGCTGCTGAAATGGCGGCGGCAAATCCTCGAGGCGATCGGAAAGGAAGTGATTCGCCACGCCCAGATGATCGAGCCAGAATCGGGTCATGGCGGTGAGCAGCCGGCCCTTGCCGGGGATTCCGCTGGCCATCACCCAGTCAAACGCACTAATGCGGTCCGTGGCGACAATCGCGAGCGTGTCGCCCAGATCGTAGACATCGCGGACCTTGCCGCGTCGGCCGGGCACCCCGGGCACTTCGCTTCGCAGCAGTGGCACGTCCATCGTCGTCCTCCATCCGGCTGGCATTGTTCTACGCGAGGGCAGTTCACCTTGACCCCGCGTCGCGGAATCTGAGACATTTTCACCGTCCGCACGCGGCGCGCACATGCTCTACGAATCCGAATCGATAACAATCTCGCTCGACGCCGGCATCGCCACGTTGTCGCTGCACTTCGAAGGTGCGCAACCCAACCTGTGGAACGCCGAGCGATTCACGGAATTCCTGCAAGCACTGGCAGCCGTGGAACGCCAACCTGTGGTGAGTCACCTCGTTCTGCGCAGTGCGAAAGCCAGTGGTTTTTGTGGCGGCTTCGACCTCGATGCCATCGCGGACCTGGACACGGCTGAGAATGTTCGTGAATTCACCGCCCTGGGTCAGGAAGCAACCGGGCGACTCGCGGACGCGCCGTTCTTCACCATCGCCCTGCTCCACGGCCCCATCTTCGGGCCCGGCCTCGATCTGGCCCTCGCCTGCGACTATCGCCTCGCCGAGACAACGCCGACCACGGTCCTCGGCTTCCCGGACATCGATCACGGTCTACTGCCCGCTTGCGGTGGGATCACGCGGCTGACGCGGTTGGTGGGGGCGTCGCACGCCGTCGAGATTCTGACCAGCCGCGAGATGGTCACTGCCCGCGAAGCGATGGCCATCGGCTTGGTGGATCGTGCGTTTTGCGAACGGCGGGCGAAGATCGAATTGCGGAGCTTTCTCAATGCGATTCGGCGGAAGCCGCGGCACTGGCGCACTCCGCTCGACGGCTGGGCGGCCCGCCGCGTGGTGGCTGCGTATCGCCAGTCACTGAGGTCATCGACACTGGCCAGCGCCGTTGGGATTGTGACCATCGCCGCGGCCAATGAAACACGCGGCTTGCTCGCCGAACGGATCGCCTTTGCCGACGTGCTCAAGAGCACTGCCGGACAGACGGCACTGGCGTTGCGGATGGATGAGCCTGCATCGGCGTGCCGCCGCATTCCCGCTCATCTGGTCGTTGTCGGGTCGGTAGCACCCGTGGCGGATCTCGTCTCCGAGTCGCTGCTACGGGGTGCCCGTGTGAGCGTGATCGATCCGGATGAGGATCATTTCGGCCTGGGATTGGAGCCGCAGATCGCAGCCGCACTCGCACGCGGGCGGCTGACTCCACTGGAAGCCGATCGTGCTCGGGCGCGAGTGAGTTTCCTCGAGCAGGCCGAGCACCGCTCGGGTGATCTCGTCCTGCTGACGCGCGACGACGCGCAGACTCTCGAAGTGGCGGAGGCGGCGGCTCGACCCTGTGCGGTGATCCTCGCGGTGAATTGCCGCGTGAAATCACTGGCCGTGCTGAGCAGCCAACCGCGACGACTGGTCGGACTTGAGCGATCGATCGCGACCGAGATGATCGAGATTGTGCGACTCAAGGCGACCGGCGACGCGGCCATGAACGATC
>JBGSSZ010000059.1:0-2874 GCA_041736785.1 Limnoglobus sp. | reverse complement strand
GGAGCCTGAGCCGTGCGGCGCACCCGCATCGACCCGCGACCCGACTGGCAGGCCCGCGTCGAAAAATACGGCCTGCACTTCCACACCCTCCGCGACGAGCCCTACTGGGACGAGTCCGCCTGCTACCACTTCTCCCCCTTCGAAATTGACACCATCGAACGGGCGACCTACGCCATCCACGAGATGTGCCTCGCCGCGGTGCAGCACGTCATCGACAACAGCCTCTTCGGCCTGTTCCTGATCCCTCGCGAATACGAAGACCTCGTCATCCGCAGTTGGGACGACGACCACCCCGGCATCTACGGCCGCTTTGACTTCGCCTTCGACGGCGTGAGCCCGCCGCGGCTGCTGGAGTACAACGCCGACACACCGACGGGGCTCGTCGAGGCGGCGGTCGCGCAGTGGTTCTGGCTCAAGGACGTGGACGAGCGCGGCGATCAGTTCAACAGCATCCACGAGCGGCTGATCGAAGGCTGGAAATCGCTCGCGCCGCAGATCCGCGGGCCGCTGCATTTCTCCGCGATGAGCGGCGTCGTCGAAGACTACATCACCGTGGAATACCTCCGCGACACGGCGATCCAGGCCGGCTACGACACCGTCTACCTCGACGTGGAGCAAGTCGGGTGGAACGCTCCGAAGCGGATGTTTGTCGATGAGAAGAACAACCCGATCCGGCATATTTTCAAGCTCTATCCGTGGGAGTGGCTCTGCCGCGAGCGCTTCGGCATGCACGTGCCGCAGGCGGATACCGTCTGGATGGAGCCGGCGTGGAAGATGATCCTGAGTTGCAAATCGCTGCTGCCGCTGCTGCACGAACTCTATCCTGATTCGCCCTACATCCTGCCGGCGTGGTTCGAGGCTCCCGAGGGCGTCGACTATGTCCGCAAGCCGATCCACGCCCGCGAAGGTGCGAACATTCAAGTGGTCCGCGGCGGCAGCGTCACACTCGAAACCGAAGGCCCGTACCGCGTCGATCGCGAAGTGATCTATCAGCAGTTCGAGCCACTGAAAGAATATGATGGCCGCTACCCGGTGATCGGCAGTTGGATGATCAACGGCTGGTCGTGCGGCGTCGGCATCCGCGAAGACGATTGCATCATCACCCAAAACACCAGCCGCTTCTTACCCCACCAGATGTCATGAGCCAATTTACTGCAGACCAGAGCAATCTCGACACCGCCACGCGGGACTATCTCAGCGAGGTGGCCCGCGTGAAGGGCCGCGGCTCGCCGGGCATCTACGTGCCGGGCAATACGAATGCCATGCCGGTGCTCAGCTTCCTCCTCGGCAGTGTGGTGCTGGCCCTCGGCTTGATCCTCGCGCTCAAGGCCCCCAAAGCTCCCTGGGCCACGGCGATGCTCGTCACTGCGATCGTCCTGCTCGGCGGTTGGATGGTGCTGTATCCCATTCGCCGTGCGTTCGGCGGTGGCCTCGGCACCTTCCAATACTTCGACCCGCTGCACGTCTTCGAGTCCCGCGGACGCGAGGTCACCGTCACCGATCTCCACGAACTCTCCAACCTGAACCTCGTCGAACACTTCAACGACGGCAACTACCAGCACACGATTCTGACGTTCCACGTGCCGGGGAAACCTCGCACCATTGCCGTCGCCAACAACGAAAAGGCTGACCTCGTCGCGAACTACTATGGCAATGTGCTGGCGATCCGCGAGGAGGGCGAAACCGATGAGGCTGTGCTCGGCGCCACAGCGAAACACATCGCCAGGGAAGGCGAGCCACCGCAGAGCGAGAAACTGCTCGATCTCTCAATTCGCGAAGTGCCGGATGAGACCACAGCGACGAAGACCGGAGGATTCGCCCTCCGTGCGGTTGTGATCGTCGCCGTCGCCGCGGCCATCTTCGCGGCAAGCTGGCAACTGCTCAGCCCCGTGCAGGACGACATGATCTTCGCTGACGCCAAGAGCCACGGCATACAGGGCTACCGCGACTATCTGCTCGACGAGCGCCACACGCGCCACCGCGACGAGGCGAAAGCGAAGATCGCCGAACTCTATCAGCCGCTGATCAAGAAGGCGGCAGCCGCACCCGACGCCAACGAACGCAAGGGCTGGACCGAAATGCTTGAGGACCTCGCCAAGGTGGAGGGTCTGCCGGTGGTCTCGATGACGGTGCGGGAGGAGGGTTCCACGGCAGCGGATGTCGCCACGCGGCAGCAGAAATTGCAGACCTGGCTGGCCGACAGCATCGGCAGCCACTTCGGGCCGACGTTCATCGTCTTCGTGAAGGCACCTGACGGCGTGAAGCCGCATCTGGAGGTGGTCTATCGCCGCGATCCGGTGACGAAGCAATTGTTCTGGCAATCGCACTACCGCCGCACGCCCACGAGCGACCCGATCACCGGCCCGCAGCACGTGATCGCGGATACGAATCCGCTGATTCTGAGTTTCCCGTCGCCCGCGTTTCAGCAGGCGTTCTTTCAGAAGACCTTCGGCACGACAGTCCCAATGATCCACGCCGCCCCTACGAGCGGAGGGAACTTCTAATGAAAGTCACATCGTTTCATTCGTTACTTGGGACCACTGTTGCATTCACGATGATCTCGATTCCAACGTGATGGCTTTCAATTACAGCATAGCTCCGAAGATGAGCCACTCCGAGCCGAAGCTGCCCTCATAAATTCATAGAAGCAAGACGCCGCAGTGTTACAAGACTCAATGCGCGATGAATCATCGCCGCAGCTTAATCAACACCTCATTTTGATAACCTAGTTTCGGCTCTTCGCGTCCTATGGTGGGTGAATATGCCCCCATTTCGTCGATTTGTGCCGTGATTTCCAGTCGTTTTTGACTTTTCACGGGCCTCTTTTTCGGCCATGATCGCAGTATGGCTCCCGCACACTCCCTCCTCGACCTC
>JBGSSZ010000057.1:0-3186 GCA_041736785.1 Limnoglobus sp. | reverse complement strand
TGCCCACGGCGAAGACCTCCGCTCCCGCGAGCGTGCGCGGTCAGCCGGTGCTGATGCTAGAAGTGCAGTCGCCCACAGGCACACTGACGGTCGGCGGTCGGGCCAGCTATCGCATCACGCTCCGCAACCGCGGCAATGGCCCGGCCCGCGATTGCGTGGTGAGTGCCCGCGTGTCGGGAGAGCTGCGAGCAAGCCAAGCGAGCTTCGAGCCGATCCGCGAACTCGCCGCCGGCGAGAGCAAAACCTTCACGATCAATGCGGACGCGATCGCGGCCGGCGATGCCCGCGTGGCGATCGAAGTCCAGTCGAAAGATCTGCCCCATCCGCTGCGGGAAGAACAGGCCACGCGAATCACATCCAAAAAGTGACATTTCCCCGTGCAATCGGCTCCGCGGTCTGATACGCTGAATCACCGTCCCTACCACCGCGGGTGCTGCCATGAGCGTCGGCGACGAAGATGACCTTGATGGTCTTGGCGTGGCCACGGCCCGTGGGCGCGATTGGCCCAGCGTGCGGCAGTTCAACGTCTTTCTCGCCAATCGCATGGGCGCGATGCTCGACCTCGTCCGCCGCTTTGAGACGAGCGACGTCCGCATCATCTCCATGACCGTCATCGAAACCGCCGACTGCGCCATCATCCGCATCGTGCCCAGCGACTACGAGCGCGGCTACGAAATCCTCATCGCCGCAAAGTTCGCCTTCACCGAAAGCGACCTGCTGGTGGTCAAGCTCCCCGACAACGATCAGCCGCTGCTCTCCATCACCAAAGCCATGCTCACCGGCGAGATCGATATCAACTACGCCTATCCGCTGCTGATCGGCGTCGGCCCGCTCGGCAGCACTGCCCTGGCCATCCACGTCGATGACTTCGAGAGCGCCGTCGACTCCCTGCACCAGCAGGGCTTCACGCTCTTCACCGAAAGCGACCTCGGCGAGTGAGGTACCGGTCATGGTCCGCACAGTCGCACTGCTGATTCTGCTGGCCCCAGCTGCGGAGGCGTTCCCGGTCCCCAAACCGGCACGCACGCCAAACGTCGTCGGCACGACCTGGGAAGGCACCACCCAATGGAGCTCCAGCAGAACCACATCCAAAATCACCTTCGCCGAAGGGGGCAAACTGATCTACGGCAGAAACGCCAACTCCAACCACACCTGGAAGCAAAACGGTGCCACCGTCACCTGGTCCATCAATAACTACTCCCACTACACCGCCACGCTGACTGGCAACACGCTCAAGGGCACCGCTACGAACAAGGTGAACAACAGCGCGGTCGTCAAGCTGACCAAGCTGGAGGAGAAATGATCCGCAGTGCCGCCGTGCTCTGTGTCTTCGCCAGCACCCTCGCGGCGTTCCCGGTGCCCAAGCCGGCGCGGACGCCGTCTATCGCTGGCACCTGGAGCGGACCCATCACTTGGAATCCGAATGCGATGCAGATGGTGCAGACTTTCACTTTTGAAACCGGTGGCCGAGTCACGATGAGCTATGGCAACCGCAGCAGCACAATTTACACCGGAACATGGCAGGAGGACAGTGTCGCAGTCACTTGGAAATTCCCAGAAAGTTCGTCGTCCTACACCGCGACTCTCGAAGGTGACAACATCATCGGCACCGCCCACAACGATCGCGGAATGACGGCGAACTTCACATCAACCCGGGTCAACGCCAAATGATCGGCCGTGCCTGCTTCGTGCTGCTGGTGATTTCGCTGCCGCTCGCGGCGTTCCCGGTGCCCAAACCGGCGCGGACGCAGTCCATCGCCGACACCTCCTGGAACTGCGACGGCATCATTGGCCTCGCCACCTATACCTTCAATGCCGACGGCACCCTCTTCTATCAGCAGGCCAACAACCAGGTCAACAAGTCCGGCACATGGACGCAGACCGGCGACAAGATCTACCTCGAGTTCAACAAGAAATACTGTGAGTTTGAAGGGGTCGTTCAGGGGGACGAGATCCGCGGCCGCGTCTGGAACGTCGTCAACTTCCGCAAAGACATCGTCTTCAACCGCGTCCCGGCGAAGTGACGCCGCTTCGTGCTTGAAATCTCAGTCAATTCAGCGTAATTCAACATCACTTCGTTCAGTGAGGTTTTGCTGTGCCACGGACACTCATCACCGGCGGAGCCGGCTTCATCGGCTCCCATCTCTGCGAGCGGTTCCTCGCGGAGGGGCACCACGTCGTCGCCCTCGACAACTTCCTCACCGGCTCGCCCGACAACGTGGCTCACCTGAAGGGCCCGAAGTTTGCGCTCGTCGAGCACAACATCAGCACGCCGATCCACTTCGCCGAGACCTTTGACAACGTGCTGCATTTCGCCAGCCCGGCGAGCCCGGTCGATTACCTCAATCACCCCATCGCCACCATGAAGGTCGGCGCTCAGGGCACCTTCCACAGCCTCGGCATCGCCAAAGCCCACAAGGCCCGCTTCCTGCTGGCGAGCACCAGCGAAGTCTACGGCGACCCGCTCGTCCACCCGCAGGTCGAAAACTACTGGGGCAACGTCAACCCGATCGGCCTGCGCGGCGTCTACGACGAAGCCAAACGATTCGCCGAGGCTATGACCATGGCCTATCACCGCGAGCACGGCGTCAACACGCACATCGTCCGCATCTTCAACACCTACGGCGAGCGCATGCAACTCAACGATGGCCGCGTCGTGCCCAACTTCATCTATCAGGCTCTCCGCGGCGAGCCAATGACCGTCTACGGCGACGGCTCCCAGACCCGCAGCTTCTGCTACGCCACAGACCTCGTCGACGGCATCTACCGACTGCTGATGAGCGAGTGCCACGATCCCGTGAACGTCGGCAACCCCGCCGAGATCACGATCAAAATGTTCGCCGAAGAGATCAAGGCACAGGCGGCTTCCAAGAGCGAGATTGTCTACAAGGAGCTTCCGGTCGACGACCCCAAGCAGCGCAAGCCGAACATCACCAAAGCGCAGGACGTGCTGGGTTGGAACCCGAAAGTGGATCGCAAGGAAGGCCTCGCCAAGACGATGAAGTATTTCCAGGAGAAGATGAAAGCAACGGGGAAGCTTTAACTGGCTCTTCGCGTCCTATGGTGGGTGAATATGCCCCCATTTCGTCGATTTGTGCCGTGATTACCAGTCATTATTGACTTTTCACCGGCCTCTTTTTCGGCCATGATCACAGTATGGCTCCCGCACACTCCCTCCTCGACCTC
>JBGSSZ010000031.1:0-1662 GCA_041736785.1 Limnoglobus sp. | reverse complement strand
GGCAGCGGCGCTCCCGGATCGAACGCGAGGACTTCGCCGCCGGGCAGAACGATGAGTCCCTGCGACTGCGTCAGGCCGTCGATCTCGTCAGGCAGGAGCGCGGGGATCAGGTCCGCGTTCACGGGCACGTAAAGTTCGCCGCCGAGCCTGCGCAAACGAATCACGGCACACGGCTCGCGCAGCGCAGCTTCGCTGGAAATCACCAGATAGCCACCATCGACGGTGTGGATCCGTGGCAGTTGTCGCGGCGGCAATCGACCACACACGGCCACGAGCGGAGCCGCATCGTCTGTCAGCAGAAGAAATGCTTCCGCAGGCAGCGGAGCCGTACGCATCGCGAGTTGCAGTGGAATCTCGATCATGCGATTCCCTGCCGGGCGTTGTGGATCGCCAGGCCGATTCGTGCGGCCGCATCCGGGTGAGCCGCTCCGCCGATCAGTGAGGCATCGCCCCAGAAGGTGCCGTCCGGGATCCATGCAGCCGCTTTGTTGCGCCGAGTCACGAACGACGCGACGAGTCGGCTCTGGTTCGCGACGAGATGCGCGGCACCCCAGCGGTCTGCGATGATCTGTAGTTGATTGCCACGACAAGCACGGGTCATGAATCGCCGCTGATCGTAATTCGTAAGATAGTTATCAGCAGTCGTGCTGTGAATGGGTGGGCTCTCATGGTCGCACGTATAGCGCAGCGCCAAGTCGACGATTCGAAAATAGTGTCGGAAATGTCCGATGTAGAGAGCCCATTCCAAGTCATACTCATCAAACGTTAGCTTCATGTCATGGTGCAATCTCGCTGTCGCGGAAGCAGCGAGCCGGCGACCGACTTCGGCTGTCATGTGAACGCCGACGCTGAATTTGCCAAAGCACCGAGCCACCCGCGAACCGTCCGGCGAGAGGTTGAACGGCGCAGTGCGGGCCAGGTTGTCACACTCTCCGACAATGGCACCCTCCGGGCCGCGGATGAGCACGAGAGTGTCCTGGCAGGGACCGGTAGCGTTGCCGATGTGGATCGCCAGCACCGGCCCGGCCAGTCGGGCACCGTGAATCACTTTGCCCGCGAGCAGTGGTTTGCCGTTTTGCTTGGGCTCAAACGGTTTCCATGCCTCTGACGCTTGCTCGACCTGGAGTGTGTTCCCGGTGAGGAGCAGGTACGGTCGTCCAATCCGCGGCACTGTAGTCGCGTTGTTCGTGACCGTCGCGAGTTCATACGGTGGTGACGATTCAAGCCGGGCGCGGACGATCGCCTCGTTCGGGCGGTCGAAGCCGAGCGGTTGGGCCCGCGTCGAGTTGGCGACCTCGCCGGGGCTCAAGTTGATCACCTCACCGATGTGACGCGGTTCATCGTTGTCGGGAAGAAGCACGACGCATTGCCATTCGGGATAAGCAGACCAGCGGGCTCCGCCGAGCGTGGACCGGAGCCGATAGAGCCGCAGGTGCCGCGATGCGTAGTCGTAGTGAGCGACGACGAAATCATCCTCAGTATCCTCGCTCGGCACATGATTCGTCGCGGATGAGGTCATGACTGGTTTGATCGGCGCGTTGAGCATCACACTCAACCGCGTGGTCATGTTCTTCTCCATTCGTCCACAGAGGACGACGCCATCGGTGACGCTGAGCAGGGTGTCGACGGACTTCAGCACGACGCCGTCGCGGAACGCCCGCG
>JBGSSZ010000004.1:0-2132 GCA_041736785.1 Limnoglobus sp. | reverse complement strand
ACAGCACCTCGCGTCCCCGCTGGCGCAGAGCCAGGGTGAGCTCCTCGGCTCCGTGCTCTGGGCAGGCTGGATCCGCCGACAGCTTCGCACACTGCGCCGCACGCTCGCCGCAGTGGATCTTTCCGTGAAGGTCGCCACTGCAATCCTCGTATTCACTCTGCTCGCCAGCACGCTGATCTTCCGGTTCGGGCTCGACACTTCACTTGCAGACGGTTTTTATCGCACGGTCGGCCTCGTCGCCACGGGCGGTGATCTCGAAGGCGATCAGCTCCCGGGCTGGGCCAAAACTTTTCTCGGCATCATGAAGCTGCTCGGAACGGCGCTGATCGCCGGTTTCACGGCTATCTTCACGCAGTATCTGATCCGTGCCCGTCTCGGCGGCGCTCTCGAAGCCCGACGCATCCCTGACGGCGGGCACATCGTCGTCTGCGGGCTCGGCAACATCGGCTTCCGCTGCATCGAGGAACTCGTCCGGCTGCAGCACCCTGTCGTCGCCATCGGCAACGACAACGATGGCGAGTTCGTCGCCACGATTCGTCGTATGGGAGTCCCGGTGATCGTCGGCAACGCCGTTGTGTCGACTGTGCTCGCTCAGGCCCGCACAGCGACCGCGGGCGCCGTGATCGCGGCCACCGATTCAGAACTGGTCAATCTGGAGATTGCCCTGCTGGTCCGCGACTCGAATCCGCGGCAGCGTGTGGTCGTGCGGATCAACGAAAACGATTTCGCGGAGGCCGTCCGTGACTCAGCGAACATCCGCCATGCGGTGTCGGTCCCGGCTCTGGCGGCACCGGCCTTCGCCGCGGCCCTCTTCGGCGACCGCGTGCAATCACTCGTCACCGTCGGGCCGTCCACGCTCGCAGTGATGGAGTTGGTGATGCTCGGTTTCGAGACGCACCTGATCGGGCGGCCACTGAACGATGTCGCCCGTCAGTTCCGCCTCCTGCCGTTGAGTTTGAATCAGCAAACGGATTGGCCAGCGGATGCAGTATTGCAGGAAAACGACAACGTAGTCGCGATCGTGACCATCGCGGACATGGAAGCGATGATCCGGCAGCGGTGACTCGGGATCAGCTTTCCCAGGAATTGTCGTCGCTGTAGACGCGGTCGAAATCGCCCACGCCGAGCTTCATCGCCAGTTCGTGAAACTGGCCTTCCTGATCGGGCGAGGTGTGATGCAGATGCTCCGCCTCGCTGATCAGCGGCAGCAGTTTGCGACGGCGCAGACCCAGATCACGCAGAGCCCGCTTGAACGGCTTCAAGTCCGAGGCATAAACGCAGAGGATCTTGTGCTCGTCGAATTGCACCTCGAGCGGAGCCTGGGCACTCAGGACCGCGACGCCAGTGCAGCCGTCGTTGAGCAGGAGATCTTCGTAGTCGCAGAAGTGGCTCAACAGCACTGGGGCATCAATGGCATTGCGGCGGTAGTCGACGTGGTGCGGATTGCTGTGATCGTGGCTGCTTTCGAGCACGACATGCAATTCGTCGCCGAGTGGTGCGCAGAGTGCGAGGAAGACGTCGAAGAGTCGCTCCGCGGAGACGGTCGCGGTCAGCAGGGGGAGCCGTAACCGCAGGGAGCGATCGCGGTACACCTTCACGCGGTAGCCTTCGCGCGGCAGGATGTTTGCGGTCGGCGCGGGGCGGACGGCGTCGGTCAGCGTGAACTCGCCGTAGCGGTTCGTCCGCAGGTGTTCTGCCAAATCCGCATTCACGCGAGGCCCTCCAATGTTGGAATGTGCGGCAACTCTACACGCCAATTCCCAGCGACGAGGAAACCGGCTGCGCATTCTACGCGTGCCAGATGAACGACGAATCGGGTTGCGGCGTAGATTCCGAGTCTGCGGGTTCTGCCCATCGCAGCGACTCTCCCTGTAGAATGAGTGGAGATCGGCAATTCGTGTGCCACGGGCAGCGGCTCTCCGCAACCGATCACTCACACTGCACCCGGGCACACCGTATTACCGATGCGCAATCCCATGCGGAGACACCTCGTGCGAACGACACTTGCCGGACTCTTGGTGGCCACAGCTGGCACCCTCGCGGCCCAATCCCCTTCGGGCACCATCGTGCTGCGGCCGAATAGCGCGCCGGTGGTCAGCCCGCCAGCACCGGTCGCGGCTGATCCGCCTGGC
>JBGSSZ010000627.1:0-28673 GCA_041736785.1 Limnoglobus sp. | reverse complement strand
GCCGGAGCCGCGTCCGGGGCGACTTCCAGCTCAATGGCCGGCTCACTCCCCACATGTTGCTCCGCTATTTTCGGCTCACAGTTGGCCATCGGGTCAGCAGTCTTCGGAGTCGGCTCCGGTTCGACTTCCATCACAATTGTTGCATCACTGTCAACAGGCCGAGCCGTTTGGCTTGGTTCATCGTGCGGAATCGGCGCGGGTGTCGTATCCACCGAGCTTAACAAATCCCCCCAGACTTGCCAACCATCCACATTCAGAAGAATCGCTTTGATCGCAGCCATCAGCGGCATGGCCAGGAACAAACCGGCGATTCCCCAGACCAAATGCCAGTAGAGACAGGCGACCATTACGGTCGTGGCGTTCAGGTCCATCGTCTTCCCCATCACCCGGGGCACGATCCAGTAGCCTTCAAACGTGACAATCAGCGTGTAAGCGATGATCAGGCCGATCGCCAGTTGCGGGGAGCCGCTGATCAGGGCTTCCAGCACTGGCGGCGCACCCGCGGCAATGGTGCCAATGTATGGCACATAATTCAAGACCACAGTCAGGATCGCCCACAGGTACCACTGCTCGAGGCCGACAATTTTGTACACCAGTCCGACGAAGAGCCCGAGCAGCACATTGACAATCGTCCGCCACAGCAGGTAGTTGCGGATGGCGATACCCATCTGCTCGATCGCCTCCGTGACACGACGGGTGCTGTCGCGGCTGGTGCCGAACAGACTGCGTACCTTCTTCGCTAGCAATTCCCCTTCGAGCAGCAGAAAGAGAATCACGAAGAGCACCAGAGTAATCTCAGCAATCATCGGCAGGGCTTCGATGGCGAAGCTCTTCAGCGAAGCGGCAATGTTCTCCGGCGAGAAGACGTTCTTGACCGAGCGGTAGAAGGTTGAATCGGTCGCTTTCAGCGGCACAGCACCTTCGGTCGGAAGCGGCGACATGTCCCGGAAACTGCGGGCCATGTCCTCATACTTTTTTTGCCAGGCGTCTTCGGTCTGCGGCAGGCGGTCCACAAACTGCGGCACACTGGCCACTACCGCGAACACCACCAGCATCAGAATCAGCACCAGCAACAGGATCATCGCCAGGCAACTGAAGAACCAGGGCAGCCGCAGCCGCGTGTGCATCCGCGTTGCGAGGGGATGCAGAATCGCAGCGAGCAGACCGGCAATAGTGATCGGGATGAAGATCGAGCGGCCGAGATAAAGCGCGACGGAGACGCCGAGCAGACCCAGAATGTTGAGCCCGTAGCGCGTGGCGAGTGTGAGAGTGACGTTCATGCTCTCGGGTCTTGCGGGTTCGGGGACGCTCACATCAGGATAGTGTTTCTCACCGATCTGACCGGAGTGATATGGCCGCGGTCAGCGTGTTGGCCAGGAGCATGGCGATGGTCATCGGTCCGACGCCTCCCGGGACGGGCGAAATCCAAGCTGCCACGTTGCGGACATCCGGGTGCACGTCGCCGGTGAGCTTGCCATTCACGACGGTGGTGCCGACATCGACGACAATCGCCCCCGGCTTGACCATGTCTGCCGTGATGCAGTGCGGTTGCCCAGCCGCTGCAATGAGGATCTCCGCTCCGCGGCAGACACCAGCCAGGTCTCGCGTTTTCGTGTGAGCGACGGTCACCGTCGCGTCGCAGCCAGCGGGGTTGGCCGGAGTCGGTTTCTGCATCAGCATCAGTGCCAACGGCTTGCCAACAATGTTGCTGCGGCCGACGACCACAACATTGGCACCAGCCCAGGAGAGATCGTGCCGCCGAACAAGCTCCACGACCCCGCGCGGCGTGCAGGGATAGTAGCGCGGGTGCCCGGCGGCCACCAAGCCGATGTTCTCCGGGTGGAAGCAGTCCACATCTTTGAGCGGCGTCACCGTGTTGATGATCGCCGACTCATCCACCTGTTTTGGCAACGGCAACTGCACCAGAATCCCATGCGTCGCGGGATCGGCGTTCAGTCGTGCAACCACCGCGAGCAAATCCTGCGTGCCGATCTTATCAGGCAACTGAATGAGGTCGCTGGCAAAACCGGATTCGGCACAGGCCTTTCGCTTGGCACGCACATAAGTGTGCGAGGCGTCGTTGTCGCCGACGAGCACGGCGACCAACTTGGGCACCACACCCTGGGTGGCCACCGTCGCTGCAAATTCGGCCCGCATTGCAGCCGCTACGGCTTTGCCATCGAGGATTTTTACACTCACAATGCTACTCCCAATCGCCGGCATAGCTCCGGCAGGATCACGCCCGACGGGCCGTAGAGCCCCAGATCGACGGCCGTTTCCGATGGCGCCAGATTCACTTCGATCACCGTTGCTCCGCTCTCGCGGGCGACCGGGATCATCCCCGCCGCGGGATAGACGACCGCGGAGGTGCCGACGACCAGCAGTACGTCGCATTTTTCTGCTGCTTTCATGGCCGTACGCAAGATGTCGGGCGGCAGCATCTCGTTGAACCAGACGATGTCGGGCCGCAGCTTGCCGGTGCAGCGCGGGCAGAGAGGCTGATCGCCGAGCGGTTCGAGGCCGCGGTCGTCGATGACAGCACACTGCAGGCAGCGCGTGCGACGGATGTTGCCGTGAAGTTCGAGCACACCCTCGGAGCCAGCCGCGACGTGCAGCCCATCGACGTTTTGGGTCACCAGGGTGAATGCTGCGAAATGTTTCTGCATTGCCACCAGAGCATGGTGCCCAGGATTCGGCTGCACGCGCGTGAGGTTCTCGCGACGACCGTTGTAGAACTGCCAGACGAGGTCCGGGTCGCGCCGAAAGCCTTCCGGCGTGGCCACGTCCTCGATGCGGTGCCCTTCCCAGAGTCCGGCGGAGGCCCGGAACGTCGGCACGCCGCTTTCCGCGGAGACACCTGCACCGGTCAGCACCGCGACCCAGCCGGCTGATTTCAAGACCGTAACGGCGTTATTGAGTTCGTCTTCCATGTCTTGTTTCCGTTTGGCGGTGTCGAGGCTATTCGAGAAGTTCTCCCGCCTGCTGACACAACGCCAACGCCGCGGGTTCGCTCGCCGCCTCGGCAATCACCCGCACTACGGGCTCCGTGTTGCTCGAGCGCACATGCAGCCAACCCTCGGGCAGGTCGAGCCGCAGTCCGTCGATCTCACTCACCCGCGCCTGTGGCCACTTCGCTTTCAGTGCCGCGTACGCCGCAGGGAGCTTCTCTTTCTCGATGCCATACTTCTGCTTGACAATGCAGTACTGCGGCAACTCGCTCGCCAATACGCTCAGGGGTTTGCCCTCGTCCGCCATGAGGTTCAGGATGAGTGCCATGCCGATGAAGGGGTCGCGGACCCAGCCGATGCGAGGGTCGATCACGCCGCCATTGCCCTCGCCGCCGATGACGGCGTTGTTGGCCCGCAGCGACTCGACCACATTCGCCTCGCCGACGGCGGAACGATAAAACTCGCAGCCCGCGGCACGGGCGATGTCCTCAATCACGCGCGACGTGCTCATGTTGACAGCCACCGCACCCTTGCGGCTTCGCAGTGCGTATTTCACCGCGAGAGCGAGCGTGAGTTCTTCTGACAGGCAGTTGCCAGTTTCGTCGATGAGGGCGAGGCGGTCGGAGTCGGGGTCGAGCACGCAGCCGATCGCGGAGCCCGACTGCTTCACCCACGGCGCGACGTCGACCAGATGTGCCGGCGTCGGCTCCGGCTCGTGAGCGAAGACGCCATCGGATTCGCAATGATGCTGGACGACTTCGCAGCCGAGCGCGTCGAGGAGTCGCACACCGAGCGGTCCGCCGGCACCGCCGTTGCCGTCGAGGAAAACGCGGATGCGGGACGCCGCGATGCTGGCGACGCTGACCTGATCGAGCACCATCTGCAGGTGCAGATCGCCGACATCGGGCGGTGCACCGGCAGAACCAATCGAGCCCCACGCCTTCAGTGCGAAGTCGCCGCTCTCAAAAAGTGCCTTGATCTCGGCACCCGCTTTGGCCGGCAGCACGGCGCCATCGCCGCCGAAGAGCTTGAGCCCGTTCCACGGTGCGGGATTGTGCGAGGCAGTGATCTGAATCGCACCTGCGGCTTTCAGATGCCGTACGGCGATCCCCACCGTAGGTGTGGCGGCGATGCCGATGTCTTCAATTCGGCAGCCCGCGGCGAGCAGGCCGGAGTAGACCGCGTGACGCAGCATCAGTCCGCTGGGGCGACTGTCGCGGGCCACGACCACGCTCTTACCACCGAGCCAGGAACCGAGCGCGGCTCCGAAGCGGCAGGCGCTCTCGGGTGTGAGGCTCTCGCCCACAATTCCGCGAATGCCCGACACGCTGACAATCAAGTTGGGGTGCATCCCGCAAGTTTATCGACGTTCGCGAGGCATGTCTCCGAACGATCCTGTAATCTGTGAATGTGCGCATCGTGCTCGCGATCATTGTGCTCGTCGTCGTCACGCTGGGCCTCGCTGCGTATTCGCTGCGATCGCCCACCGACATCGTCTGGGGCAAGCGCGGTGCAGAGGCGGGTGCGGTCGTGCGGCCCCGAGCCGCGGTCCTGATCGACGACACCATCTACCTCGTCGATTTTACCGCCCGCATTCAGACCTACGATCTCGATGGCCACCACACAGGGCTGACTTTCACGACGCCCGACTATCGCAACGGTCGTCCCAGCGGGCTCGGCGTCGACAATCAGGGGCGGCTGATGGTGGCCGATTCGCACTATCACTGCGTGCGCATCTACAACGCCGACGGCACCGTCGTCAAAACGCTCGACGGCGATTTTGGATATGTTTCCGATTGCGTTCAGGATGACGATGGCTTCTACTACATCAGCGAATTCGGCCAGCGGGACCGCATTACCAAGCTCGACCCCGACGGCAAAGTCGTAGCTCACTGGGGCGAGTCTGGCAGCGAGCCGGGGCAACTGCTGCGGGCACGGGCACTGGCGTTCGGACCCGATGGCAATCTCTATGTCGCCGACGCCTGCAACCACCGCATCCAGGTGTTCACGAAAGCGGGCCAGTTCGTGAAAGCCTTTGGCAGCCCCGGCGACGGACTCGGCGAATTGAGCTATCCTTACGACCTCGCCTTCGCACCCGACGGTAGTCTGTACGTTGTGGAGCGTGGCAACTGCCGCGTGCAAAAGTTCGACCGCAACGGCACGGCGATGGCCACCTGGGGCGCGAAGGGCCGCAAGACGGGGCAGTTGGCCGATCCCTGGGCTGTCGTGGTGGATCGCTCTGGTCGGGTGCATGTGGTGGATACTGAGAATCACCGCGTCCAGCGTGTGAAGTTTTAAGCGGGAGCCGGGATGAGGGACTTTCTCGCGACTCACTGGATTGCGATCGCGCTGCTCGCAGCCGCGGCTACCCTCGCGACGTTGCCCGCCGTGAAGCGCCTCAAGAGCCGCGGCTGGCCATACATCGCATCCGCCTTCGCGCTCTTCGCTTTGGGTGGACTCACACTTTCCAACCGCTCCTTTGAAATCTTCACTTATCGGTTCGATGTTGCTTCGCAGGTGCTTTACTTCGCGCTGGCCGGATTCGCATTGTTAGTCTTTGTGCTGCTCTTCCGCCGCTGGTCGTTCGTGGCTGGGTGCATGTTCGGCTCACTCCTGCTGATGGGCGTTGGCGGACTCGTCGAAACCTCCATCGGAGCGGGCCTCGCGGAAGCCTGGCGGTCTGTGCTTGCACTGCAGTTTGTCCAACCCTGGTGGCTGGTGCTACTCGGCTTCATTCCACTGGTGGTCCTCGTAGCCCGGCGATCGCTTTCGGGGCTTGGCCCGGTGCGAAAGTGGCTCGCGATCGGGGCCCGCTCGGCGATCGTCGCAGCACTGGCGATGGCACTGGCCGAACCGCGATTCGGCAGACCCACCGACGAGGTCACGGTGATCTTCGTCGTCGATCGCAGCCTGAGCGTGCCGCAGGATGTGGATCTGTCGCTGCCGGTGAGCGATCAGGTCGATCGCCGCTGGCTGCGGGTGCGGAATTTTGTCGAAGAGTCGGTGAAGCAGAAAGGCCCACGGCATCGCAACGATCAAGCGGGCGTCGTCTTCTTCGGCAAGCGGCCCAAGCTCGCGGCTCCGCCGAGCCCGGCGATCGGCTGGACTCTCGACCCGCTGATGGCAGGCCCGATCGACGGGCAGTACACCGACATCGCCTCTGCGATCAAATTGGCCGTTGCGTCATTCCCGGAGGGGGCCGGTCGCCGCATTGTGCTCGTCAGCGACGGCAATGAAAACCTCGGCAACGCGGACGAGCAGGCTGCCGTCGCCAATCAGAATGGCGTGCAGATTGATGCAGTCGCCCTCGCTCCCGGCTACCGCAATGAGAACGAAGTGCTGGTGCAGTCCGTGGAAGCTCCGCGGCAAACGGCAGCAGGCTCCCGGCTCCCGGTGCGCGTGCTGGTCCGCAACGCGAGCCCGAATCGTCTCGTCGATGGCTTGCTTGAACTGGTCCGTGTCGGCCCTGATGCCGAGGGTGCGGATCAGATGGAGTTGCTGCCGATTGACGCGGACAACCCCGCGGTGCTCGATGCCGGCGGCGGGAAGAAACCTGCGCTCGTGAGGCTGCTGCCGGGCTTGAACGCGTTCCGCTTCCGCGACAAGGCCAGCGGGCCGAAAGACTCATCCTATAGCTATCGCAGCACATTCACACCGATTAAAAGTGCCAGCGAAACCGGCACCAACATCGTCAAGGGTCTGCCCGGGGACCGCGTGGCCAACAACCGTGCCGGCACTGTCGTGGTCACTCGCAGTCAGCGCAAGGTCCTCTTCATCGACGGTAGCGCTGACGGCAAATTCCCGCACGAACACCTCGTCCGCACGCTGCTCAAGAGCAAGATCGACGTCGTACTGCGGCCCGTGGACAAGCTCGAACAGAATATTGAAGACCTGACCAAGTTTCTGGCGGATCACGACTGCATCGTGCTCGCGGACGTGCCGGCGGAGGCACTCTCGCTCGATCGGCAGGAAGCGATCCGCACCTGCGTTCACGATCAGGGGTGCGGCCTCGTCATGATCGGCGGGCCCGACGCTTACGGCCCTGGCGGCTATCAGGGCACGCCCGTGGAAGCCGCTCTGCCGGTGGACTGCGAGATCAAAGCCCTCAAGGCAGCGGGCCGCGGCGGGCTGATCCTGATCATGCACGCCAGCGAAATGGCCGACGGCAACAAGTGGCAGAAGGAAATCGCCAAGCTCGCGATCCGGCGGCTCAACCCCAACGACATGGTCGGCGTCATGCAGTATGGCTTCGGCGGCGGTGGGGTCAGTTGGGTCATTCCGTTCCAGGACATCGGCGAGAAAAAGCAGAAGCTCCTCGGCATGGTCGACAACATGGTCCCCGGCGACATGCCCGATTTTGATCCCTTCCTCCGCGACGCCGTCGCGACGCTCACCAAACCGGAATACGGCCTGTCCGTCAAGCACTGCATCATAATCAGCGACGGCGATCCGCAGTTCGGCCCGGTCGGGCGCACCGCGGTGAAGAAGATGGCCGACTACAACGTCACCTGCACGACCGTGGGTGTCGCCACGCACTCCGGTGCGGAGAGCAGCAAACTCAAAAGCATCGCACAGGGCACCCGCGACGGCAAGGGGCGGCCAGGGGCGTACTACGAGCCGAAAGATCCGAATCAATTGCCAGGGATCTACATCAAAGAAAGCCGCCGCATCAGTCAGAGCTTCATCTACGATAAGCCGTTTACCCCTGCACTGCGCCTGCGTGGTGGCCCGACGGAGGGCTTGCCCAACACTCTACCGCAGTTGAGGGGATTCGTAAGGACCACGATGAAGGAGTCGCCGCTGGCAGAGATGCGGATCGAAGGGCCGCGGATGTTCGATCAGCAGTTTCCGATCCTGGCCACCTGGCAGTATGGCCTCGGCAAGGCGGTGGCGTTCACCTCGGATGCCCGCACGCAACCGGGGAGCGCGACCAGCGGCTGGGACAAGGATTGGGTCGAGTCGGATGTGTTTCAGAAGTTCTGGGAGCAGAGTGTGACGTGGGCGATGCGGGCTGCGGAGAAAGGCAAGCTCACATTGATGACCGATTTCAAAGACGGCCGCGTTCGGATCATGGTCGATGCCCGCGACGACAAGGATCGCCCCGTCGGCGGGCTCGATCTGAAGGGCGGCATCAGCCTGCCGCAGCCGCTGAAGCCGGGCGAGAAAGTGCCGGTGATCACGTTCAAGAAAAAGGGAGCGGGCCTGTATGAAGCGGAGTTTCCCGCGGAGGAAGCGGGCTCGTACTTTGTGACGATCCAGGGCTATCAGGGTGGCCCAGCGGGGCAGCCGCAGAATCTCTTCGACTATGCCCGTACCGGAGTGACGGTGCCGTACTCGCAGGAGTTCGCCGATCTGGAGACGAATACTCCGCTGATGAAGCGGCTGGCGGAGAGCACCGGAGGCAAGTTCCACACCGACGACGCTGCCGACCTCGATGAGATGGTGAAGAACGCGGATGTGTTTCGCGATGCTCCGAAGATGGTGCGTGCGGTGCGGCCGTTCTGGCACTGGCTCGTCTTCGCCGCCGGCTTATTGTTGCTGTTCGATGTCGGCGTCCGCCGTGTCAGCCTCGAATGGCACGAACTGGCTGCGGGGCTCTCCAGCACATGGACAAGACTCCGCACTCACCGCGAGTCTACGAGTGCCGGCGGCGAACTCGACCGCTTGAAACTTCGCAAGCAGGCGGTGAGCGAGACGCTGCAGAAGCAGCGGGCCGAGCGACGATTCGAGCCGGGCGCCGCAGCGGCGGGACCTGCACCGAAGGGCGCGGATGAGGTGATTTCGGATAGCCCGTCGCCGCTGAAAGCTGCTCCGCCGCCGCCACGGGAGGAGAAGCCGGCCGAGGAGTCTGATATGTTCAGCGCCCTCAAGAAAGCCAAGAAGCGCGTCGATCACAATCGCAAGCCGGACGAGCCACGTTGACAACGCGAACTATTTGGCAGTTTTCCTCGGTGACTACTCTGTATTCTCTGTGCCTGTGTGGTTATCTTCTTTCCTGTAGCCACAGCGAGACGTGCCGATGACGCCCATGCCCGAACGTGCCGCTCAGTTCCGCTCCAGGTTCGCGGCCCTCGAAGCCGAGATCGGCAAGGTCATCGTCGGCCAGCCCGAGATCGTCCGCGGCGTGCTCACCTGCCTCTTCGTCGGCGGACACGTCCTCCTCGAAGGCGTCCCCGGGCTCGGTAAGACGCTGCTCGTCCGCACGCTTGCCAACGCGCTCGACCTGCACTTTTCGCGCATTCAATTCACACCTGACCTGATGCCCTCCGACATCATCGGCACCAACATCATCAGCGAGAGCGAAGGCGGCCACCGCGACTTCCGCTTCCAGAGTGGACCGCTGTTTGCGCAAATCGTCCTCGCCGACGAGATTAACCGTGCCACACCCAAGACGCAGTCGGCTCTCCTCGAGGCCATGCAGGAGCACGTCGTGACTGTCGGCGGTAAGTCGCACAAGCTCGACGAGCCGTTCTTCGTGCTTGCGACACAGAACCCCATCGAGCAGGAAGGCACCTACCCGCTACCGGAAGCCCAACTCGATCGCTTTTTCTTCAAGCTGCTGGTGCCGTTCAACACGCGGGGCGAGTTGAATCTGATCATCGACCGCACCACGAAGAACGATTTCCCCGTCGCGGGCAAAGTGATGGACTCTGCGGAGATCGTGCAGTGGATGGCGTTGGTGCGTGAAGTGCTGGTCGCCGGACCGGTGCAGGATTATGCGATCCGGCTGCTGCTGGCCACGCACCCGCAGGGCGAGTTTGCCACGGCGGACACGAACCGCTATCTGCGAGCCGGGGCGTCGCCACGCGGGGCTCAGGCACTCATCCTCGCCGCCAAGGTCCGCGGCTTGCTCGAAGGCCGCTACAACGTGAGCTTCGAGGACGTCCGCAAGAGCTATCTCCCCGCGATGCGTCACCGTGTGCTGATGAACTTCGAAGCCCAGGCCGACGACATCGCCCCCGACACGGTGCTGGCGGCGATCATGAACGCAGTCAATGAAAAAGCAGAATGATTTACGCAGATTGAAAGCAGATCTGCGTTTTTGCTGCGTTAATCTGCGGCTGATTTTGATTTGTTCTCGTTCGCCACATAATCCTTGAACGCCCCCATGTTGTAGCTGATGAACATGAAAGCGTGGTGCAGCGCCTGATAGGTCTCATCCTCCGGATCGTCGGCGTAGTCTTTCCGCAGGGCATAGAGCTTGGCGAGCAGTTGATCAGCGTTCATGGCTTCTCCGATTGACGGTTCGGCAATTTTAGTGATAGAACCCGCTCCATGATTGCGCGGACCAGCGAACCCATCAAAGCCTGGCTGCTGCTCTGCGACCTCGCGGCCACGAGCGCGGCCTGGCTCGCGGCCGATCTTATCCGACTTCGCTCCGGCGTCGTGCCCATCCTCGCGCCGGACTATCCCGACTTCGCACTCTGCGTCGGGCAACTACCACTCGTGCTGATCCTCGCTATCGTCGGCTATCGCTTCTGCGGCATGTACGACGTCTCCCGGCTGCGCCGCTTCCGCGAAGACATCTTCGGCGTCGTCCGCGGCGTGGCTCTGCTCACACTGCTGGTCGCGTCGATCACCTTCGCGATGCAATCCCCATACCGGCCCCGCGGCGTACTCGCACTCTTCCCTGTGCTGGCAGCCGGCGGAGTGCTCCTCGCCCGGCGGCTCTCCTGGGGGCTGCTCGGTAAGCTCCGCGAACGCGGCTGGAACCAGAGTCATGCCCTGATCATCGGCACAGGTCGCCTCGCCCGGCAGACCGCCAAGCTACTCGAAAGCACGCCAGCGATGGGCATTCAGGTCGTGGCACACGTGGAGAACGACCATCGCCATTCCTGCTCGAAGCCGGTGGTCGGCCCGATCCCGGATCTCGCGCGACTCATCGACGAACTGCACATCGAGCACGTCTTTATCGCACTGCCGATGAACCGCTACGACGAAGTCCGCAGTGTGTTTGTCGCACTGTCGCAGAGCATCGTCGAAGTGCGGCTGATCCCCGACGTGCCGGCCATGGCGTCGCTCTCGCTGACCACAACGCGATTGCACGGCACCACGATCATCGGCCTCCGCGAGAGCGGCTACTACGGTTGGAACGTGTTTGTGAAGCGGGCCATGGACTTCGCACTCGCGGTCGTCGCCGTGGGTATCCTCGGGCCGTTCATGGCTGTGATTGCTGCGATGATCAAGCTCACCAGTCCCGGCCCCGTATTCTATCGGCAGGAGCGCTGCGGCCTGAATGGTCAGCCGTTTGAAATGCTCAAGTTCCGCAGTATGCCCGTGGACGCGGAGAAAACCACCGGCCCGGTCTGGACTGCGATCAACGACATGCGCCGCACCAAGCTCGGATCGTTCTTGCGGGCGACGAACCTCGACGAGCTTCCGCAATTGTTCAACGTGCTCCGCGGCGAAATGAGCCTCGTCGGTCCGCGGCCCGAACGCCCTGTGTTCATTGATCGCTTCAAGCGCACGATCCCGAACTATATGGCCCGCCACGCCGTCAAGTGCGGCATGACCGGCTGGGCGCAGGTCAACGGCTGGCGCGGCAACACCAGCTTGCGTCGCCGCGTGCAGTTCGATCTCTTCTACAT
This sequence comes from Limnoglobus sp., assembly GCA_041736785.1. Taxonomy (GTDB): domain Bacteria; phylum Planctomycetota; class Planctomycetia; order Gemmatales; family Gemmataceae; genus JBGSSZ01. The sequence continues at coordinate 17,137 of JBGSSZ010000627.1, read as the reverse complement.
CACGCACTGGAACCCTCTCTTCGATCTTCGCATCATGCTGCTGACGGTGCTTCACATGCTCTTCGGGCGACAAAAAAACGCATACTGACATGCGAGACCCGACCATAAGGGAGGTCTTTTCTGCACCCTCCCTTACGGTCGGGCCTCGTATATTGTGTGCATGAACGATTTCCGACCGCGCATCTGGCCCGCACTCATCATTGTTGCCGTCACTGCGGCATGTGTGGGCATGGCACCGTTCTTCGCTCCGCGGACAATGCTGCATTTCGTCGCGGTCATCGGCGGGCCGATCCTCGGCACACTCGGCATTCTCATCTGGTGGTTCATCGGCAGCCGAGCCCGGGGAAGCAACCGATGGCTGCCCATCGCGGCGTTTGTCCTCCCGGCCATCCTGATGTACGTGATGCTCTATCGCGGCGATGAACTCAAAATCGTGGCCTATTTCGCCCCCGCTGTGGCACTCGTCTGGGTCATTGCACTCCTGGTCACGCCGACGCTGCGGTGGAGCACTCGCGGCATCGTGCTGCTCGCCGCAATCATTGGCGGCTGGATGACAGCCGCTATGCTCCGCATCGACGGCATGGACGCGGAGATGATTCCCAGCCTCCGCTGGGCCTGGGATCCAAGCGCCAAAGAACTCCTCGACCTCGAGGTGCGGAACCTCCGCACCGCCGTTGTCACGACGCAGCCGACAAACACGCAAGTCGTGATTGAGCCCGGCGACTGGCCCGAGTTCCGCGGCCCTAAGCGCGACGATATCGCCGTAGGCGGCATGCGGACCGACTGGAAAGCGAATCCGCCGAAGGAAGTCTGGCGGCATCGCGTCGGGGCGGGTTGGGGGAGCTTCGCAATCGTCGGCGACCGGGCGTTCACCCAGGAGCAGCGCGGCAACGATGAGTGCATCGTCTGCTACCACGCGGGCACGGGGCAGCAGCTTTGGGAATACCGCGTGCCCGGTCGCTTCTTCGAGAGCATCGCCGGGGAAGGCCCGCGCGGCACGCCGACGATCCACGACGGCAAGTGCTATGCGTTCACAGCGTTTGGCAAGCTCGCTGCACTCGATGCCGCCACTGGGAAACAGCTTTGGCTTCGCGATGTGATTCCCGACGTGGGCGCGACCGTGCCACAGTGGGGCTTCGCGAGTTCGCCTCTGGTGATTGCGGGGAATGTGCTGGTCTTCACCGCGGCACAGGAGAAAGCAGTCGCCGCCTACGCCTGTGCCGACGGCAAGCTTGCCTGGGCTCGCGGGCAAGGGCAGCACGGCTACAGTTCGCCGCAGCGGTTCGAGTTCGAGGGCACGGACTATGTGCTCATGGTCAGCGACTACGGCCTCGAAGCCTTCGATCCGAAGACCGGCGAGCCCCGCGGGGAATTCGCTTGGACCATTCGCGGTCAGAACCGCGTCGCCCAGCCGACGATCATCACGCCGAAATCGATCCTGCTCGGCACAGCGGTGGGCAGCGCTCAAGGGGCCAAGCGACTCGCGGTGGCCAAAGCTGGCGACAAACTCACGTTCACTCCGGTCTGGGAGGGCAAGTCGCCCAAGCCCTATTTCAACGACGGCGTGGTCTTCGAAAATCATTACTATGGCTTCGACGACCGCAACTTTGTCTGCGTCGACTTGAAGAGCGGCAAAGTGAAGTGGAACGCAGGAAGCAACACCGGCTTCGGGCAAGTGCTGCTGGTGCCGGAGCAGAAGATGCTGATCGTGCAGGCGGAAAGCGGCGGCGTTCTGCTCGTGCCGGCGGATCCCGACGACTACGGCATCGCGGCCAAGCTCCCCGTCTTCGAGGACAAGACCTGGAATCATCCCGTGCTCGTCCGCGGGAAGCTCTATTTCCGCAACGGTGTCGAAGCAGTTTGCTACGATGTCAGTCTGCCAAAATGATCCTCTCTTCAGGAACCCGCAATGCGAACTCTCGCCTCGCTGCTGCTCTGTTCACTCACCCTGTCCGCGGCGGAACCGCCGAAGGGCTTCACGCCGCTCTTTAACGAGAAAGACCTCAGCGGCTGGCATGGCGACGGCGGTCAGGGGAATCCTGCTGCACTCAGCAAGCTGAGCCCGGACGAGGCGAAGAAGAAGCAGGATGCCTGGAACGCGGACGCCAAGGCCCATTGGAGCGTGCAGAACGGCGAACTCGTCAACGACGGGCACGGGGCTTTCCTCGTCACTGACAAGAAGTTCGCCGACTTCGAGCTCCTGATCGATTACAAGACCGTCGCGCGAGCCGACAGCGGCATCTACCTCAAGACCACGCCGCAGGTGCAGATCTGGGACAGTACCGATCCGGCGAAGTTCAAACTCGGAGCCGACAAGGGCAGTGGTGCTCTCTGGAACAACCCGCCGGGCGACGCCGGCAAAGATCCGCTGGTGAAGGCCGACAAGCCGTTCGGCGAGTGGAACAGCTTCCGCATCGTCATGGTTGGCGAGCGTGTCAGCGTCTGGCTGAATGGGCAGCAGGTGGTCGATCATGCCCGACTGGCGAACTACTGGGCGAACCAAATGAAGCCGCCGCAGAAGCTGCCGCTGCCGCAAGCCGGGCCGATCCTGCTGCAGACGCACGGTGGCGAAATCCGCTGGCGGAACATCTTCATTCGCGAACTCCCCGCAGCCGAGGCCAATGAGTTCCTCGCGAATTCGGCCACCGATGGCATGAAGCCGCTCTTCGACGGCAAGACCCTCAATGGCTGGGCCGGTGCTACCGACAGCTACGAAGTCATCGACGGAGCCATTGTCTGCAAACCGAAGAAAGGCGGTGCCCTCTACACCAAGGACACTTTTGACGACTTCGTCACCGCGTTCGAGTTCAAGCTCCCGCCCGGCGGCAACAATGGCCTCGGCATCCGCTACCCCGGCAAAGGCGACGGCGCTTACTCCGGCATGTGCGAGCTTCAGATCATTGACAACACGGCCGACAAATACAAGAAGCTCGACCCGCGACAATACCACGGTAGTGCTTATGGCATGGCTGCCGCCCAACGTGGCTACCTCCGTCCTGTCGGCGCATGGAACTTCCAGACCGTCACAGTCAAAGGCCCCACAATCGTCGTCGAACTGAACGGCAGCCGCATCCTCGACACTGATCTTTCGAAGATCACCGAGTACATGGCCAAGTCTCCACATCCGGGGAAAGATCGCAAGGCCGGCCACCTCGCGCTGCTCGGGCACAACGATCCCGTGGCGATTCGCAATGTGATGGTGAAGCCGCTCGCGAAGTGATCCTGACACGTGTTCTGTCAATCCGCCGATTGCACACCCGCGAGACAGTCGATAAACTGAAGGTCCCGCCGGTGTCCGCCTCAGCCTTTGCACTCCACTGAGGTCACGTTGATGCTTCCGCTTGTGTTGACTGCATCGCTCGCGCTCGCTGCCGATCCCGCAGCGGTGAGCTACTACCGCGATGTGCGGCCGATCTTCGTGCAGAATTGTCAGGGATGCCATCAGCCCGCGAAGCCGCAGGGCGGGTATGTGATGACCGACCTCGCAGCACTGCAGAAGGCCGGCGAAAGCGGCAAGGCGGCGATTGTGCCCGGCAAGCCTGACGCCAGCCTGCTGATGGCGTCGATCACACTCAAGGGCGGCAAAGCGGAGATGCCGAAGAATCGCGAACCGCTGACCGCCAAACAGATCGAGACAGTGCGAGCGTGGATCGGCTCGGGTGCTGTCGACGACACCCCGGCCAACGCCAAGCTCTCCGACATCGATGCGGATCACCCGCCGCACTATCGCGCACTCCCGGTCGTCACCTCGTTGGCGTATTCCCCCGACGGGAAGATCCTCGCCGTCAGTGGCTACCACGAAGTGCTGCTGCACAAGCCCGATGGCTCCGGACTGCTCGGTCGTCTCGTGGGTCTGTCGGAGCGGGTGCAGTCGCTGGCGTTCTCCCCCGATGGCAAGTGGCTCGCAGTCGCGGGCGGCTCGCCGGGGCGCTTCGGTGAACTCCAACTCTGGGACGTCGACAAGCAGAAATTGAAGTATGCCACCACGCTGACCTTCGACACACTCTACGGCGTCAGTTGGAGCCCCGACGGCAAGATGATCGCGGTTGGCGGCAGCGACAACACTGTTCACGGCATCGATGCCGACAGCGGAAAGCCGGTCCTCGCGATGGGCACCCACTCCGACTGGGTACTCGGCACGGTCTTCTCACAGGATGGCCTGCACCTTGCAAGTGTGAGCAGGGATATGAGCGTGAAGCTCACGGAAGTCGTCGAGCAGCGGTTTATGGACAACGTCACCAGCATCACGCCCGGCGTGTTGAAGGGCGGGTTGATGACGATCGATCGCCGCCCGATGAAGGAAAAGAAACTGCAGAAAGTGCCGCAGGACACTCCGGGTCTGAAGCCGCAAGCCTATGACGAGCTGCTCTTCGCCGGTAGCGACGGCGTGCCGCGACTCTACAAGATGCACCGCGAGACCAAACGCATCATCGGCGACGATGCCAACAAGCTCAAGGTCTTCGAGCCGCTCCCCGGCCGCGTGAGTGCGATTCAGTTCGATGCCGACGGCTCGCGATTCGTCGCCGGGTCCAGTCTCGACGGCCGCGGCGAAGTCCGCATCTACGATGTCGAGAAGGGATCGAAGATCATCTGCGAGAAAGTCACCGGGCCCGTCTACGCTGCCGCATGGAATCCCGACGGCAAGAGCGTCGTCAGTGCCGGCTTCGATGGCACCGTCTGGATTCACGCTGCCGATGGCAAACTGTTGAAATCGTTCCCGGCCGCACCGCTGGACAGAGTGTCCAAATAAATCATCTTGGAAGACTGCCATGCTCCGCGCTATTTCATTCCTGCTGCTTGTTTGTTCGTGCTCGAATGCAGCAGAGTCGCTGCCGGCGACGGCCAAAGTCGTCAAGCTGACGGCTGCGCCGGCAGCGATCACACTTGCGAAACCGTTCGCCTACGCGCAAGTGATCATAACCGCCACGCTCGCGGACGGCACCACGACCGACGTGACACGCATCGCCCGTCGAGGAGAATCCTCACTGCCGCTTGACGTGTCAGACACCGGCGTTGTCCGCTCGAAGAATCGTGCTGCGAAGGGCGAACTGATCTATACGCTGGGCGAGGCCCGCGTCGCGATCCCGGTCACCTGCGTCGAGTCCCCCAGCGATACGCCCGTCAGCTACATTCGCGATGTGCAGCCGCTCTTCGGCAAACTGGGCTGCAACGCCGGCACGTGTCACGGTGCCCAGGCGGGCAAGAACGGCTTCAAGCTCTCTCTCCGCGGCTACGATCCGCAATACGACCACCGGGCCCTGACCGACGAACTCGAAGCCCGCCGCTTCAATCGTGCGGCGCCCGAGCGTTCGCTGATGCTGATGAAGGCCTCCAACAGCGTGCCGCATGTTGGCGGGGCTGTCTGGGCCGTCGGTGATCCGAACTACGAAATCGTCCGCACCTGGATCACTCAGGGTGTGAAGTTCGACGGCAGCACGACCCGCGTGGCGAGCCTCGAACTGCTGCCGAAAAACCCGACCCTGCAACGCATCGGTGAGAAGCAACAGTTCGCGGTGATCGCTACTTACCCTGACGGCAGCAAGCGTGATGTCACACTCGAGACGTTTATCGACTCGAGCAACACCGAAGTCGCAACGGTGGACAAGGGTGGTCTGTTGACGAGCGTCCGCCGCGGTGAGGCGACCATGCTTGCCCGCTATGAAGGAGCCTACGCCGCCAGCACGGTCGTCGTGATGGGTGATCGCTCCGGCTTTGTCTGGAAGCCGCAACCGGTTCACAACTACATCGATGAGCTCGTCGATGCGAAGCTGAAACAGATCAAAGTCCCGCTGAGCGACGTGTGTACGGATGAGGAGTTCATCCGCAGGGTAATGATCGATCTCACCGGGTTGCCGCCGTCGTCGGACGACGTGAGAAAGTTCGTCAAAAGCGCGAAGGGCTCGCAGATCAAACGCGATGAACTCATCGACCGACTCATCGGCAGCGAGGCGTTCATCGATCACTGGACCAACAAGTGGGGCGACATGCTCCAGATCAACCGCAAGTTTCTCGGCGATCCCGGGGCGAAAGCTCTGCGCAAATGGACCCGCGACGCGGTGGCGAAGAACATGCCCTACGACGACATGGCGTACGCGATTCTCACTGGCAGCGGCTCCAACATCGCCAATCCGCCTGCGAGTTACTTCAAGATCCTCCGCGATCCCGAAGCGGTCATGGAGAACACGACGCAACTCTTCCTGGCCATCCGCTTCAACTGCAACAAGTGCCACGATCATCCGTTCGAGCGCTGGACGCAGGACCAGTACTATCAGTTGAGCGCCTATTTCGCGCAGGTGAATCGCAAGGAGGACCCCAAGTACAAGGGCCAGAAGCTCGGCGGCACAGCCGTGGAACAAGCGGTGGCACTGGCGGAGATCATCAGCGACGGCAAGTCGGGTGAAGTGATGCACGCCCGCACGGGTCTGGTCGCGCCGCCGAAGTTTCCGTTTGTGCATGCGGAGATGCCGAGGCCGGAACTGTCACGTCGTGGTCAGGCCGCCGAGTGGATCACCTCTGAAAAGAATCCGTACTTCGCGAAAAGCTACGTGAACCGCATCTGGAGCTACCTCACCGGCATGGGGATCATTGAACCGGTGGATGACATTCGTGCTGGCAACCCGCCCACTAACCCCGAACTGCTCGACCGGCTCACCGCGAACTTCATTGACAGCGGCTTCGACACTCGCAAGCTCATACGCACGATCTGCCAGTCGCGAACCTATCAACTCAGCGTGGCCACCAATCAGTGGAACCGCGACGATGAGATCAACTACAGCCACGCCTTGGCCCGCCGACTACCAGCCGAAGTGCTCCTCGATTCCGTGTACGCTGCGACCGGTAGCCAATCCAAGCTGCCTGGCCTGCCTGTCGGAGCACGAGCAGCGCAACTGCTCGACAGCAATGTCGAGCTTCCCGGTGGCTTCCTCGAATTGCTCGGCAAACCGGTCCGCGAGAGCGTCTGCGAGTGCGAGCGGTCGAGTTCGATGATGCTGGGGCCCGTGCTTGCGTTCGTCAGCGGGCCCGTCGTCGGTGACGCGGTGCAGGATGCCGGCAGCCGCCTGAATCAGTTCACGATGAAAGAGAAAGACGATGACAAGGTAGTGGAGGAGATCTATCTCGCGGTGCTGAACCGATTCCCCACCGCTGCGGAACGGAAGACCGGGGTGAAAGCACTTCGTGCCGCAACCGGGGATCACGCTCTGCTGATGGCCGACTACGAGCAGCGCAAAGCCCGCTTCACGGACTACACGAAAACGCTCGATGATCGCCAGGCCCGCTGGGAGGCGGAGCAGTTGAGTCAGAAGGCGACGGAGTGGACCGTGCTCACGCCCACGGTGGCGAAGTCGAAAGCCGGGCCGACGCCGGCACTGGCGAAGTTATCTTCGAAACTCGCGATCCAGCCCGACGGCAGCATTCTCGCGTCCGGGTCCTTGGAAGCAGTCGATACCTACACCATTGAAGCGGAGGTGACGAGCGCGAAACCGATTACCGGGTTCCGACTGGAAGCCTTGGCTGACAAGTCGCTGCCGAAGATGGGACCGGGCCGGGCTGTCAACGGAAACTTCGTCCTCAACGATCTCAAGGCGAACTTCCGGCCGCTGGACAAGCCCAAAGCCAAACCGTTCGCGCTCAAACTGTCGAATCCCGAAGCAACTTATTCACAGGGCGGATTTGAAGTCGCCAAGGCAATCGACAACAACCCCGCCACCGGGTGGGCCATTTCGCCCAAATTGGGTGAGGATCAGTCAGCGATCTTCTCGGCCAAATCCGCAATGACCGTCAACACCTTCAACGCCAGCAAGGGCCTGCTGCTGACGTTCATCGTCGACCAGCGTTACGGCAGCGGTCACACGCTGGGCAAGTTCCGGTTTTCCTACACGACCGATGCAAAGCCGAAATTAAGTGCACCGGTGTCGAAGGACTTGATCACACTGTTGTCCGTTCCGGTGGCCAAGCGGTCAGCGAAGCAGAAGGAAGAATTGCGTGCGAAGTATCTGGCGACGGATCAGGAGTATGCCCGTTTGAAAGCCGAGACGATGGCGGTACCGCCGAGTGATCCCCGCGTGCTGGGTACACAGGATCTCACATGGGCCCTGCTAAACAACCCGGCGTTTTTGTTCAATCGTTAGCCATACTGCTTGAGATACGACAGGACCTGCTTGTAGCGTGCCACTTCGCGGGAGAGCACTTTGTAGATCAACACGCCCAGCAGCAGCAGCACGATGCGCTCGAGGATGGCCGGGAAGACCGGCACCATCGAGAGCGGCGGGAAATTAAAAAACACATAGTTCACAATCACGAGCACGATCCCAATCGGCACGCCAAGCTGGGCCAAGCGGCTGACCCGGTAGCGCGGATCGAAATACATTTTCGGGATCAGTCGAAGCTCAGTGCCCAAGCCATGGAAGATCCAGTGTTTGTCCTCGACGGTCCCCTGCGTCACACCGGGTGGTGCCTCGGCTTGCACCGCGGAGATGTACTGCACAGCCGGCATCAGTCCATCGGGAACCGAATTGCGTTCGCGAACCTTTTCAGCGAGAAGAACCAGAACGCGTTCGGCGATCTGATCGGTCGTCGGCTGGGTCGTCACCGTTACCACATCGGCCATCCGAGGCATCCTCACCGGCGAACTGCCGGACAGTGATTCGTCCGGGGCGAGGGATCATCTTAGTAGATTTGCCATCGAACCGCCGGGACGCGAGGTGATCCCGGCGGTCGCATTCACTTACTTGACGGCTTCCGAGAACGCCTTCACCGGTCGCATGGTGACCTTGTTGAAGGCTGGGCGGTCCTTGGTGATGTACTCGGCCTTGGTGATGGGGTTGATCTTTTTCTGGCCGCCCTTGACCGCCTTGCTCTTGCGGATCTTGAGGCGAGCCACGCCGGGGAACGTGAAAAGACCATTCTTCTTCAGTTCCGACATCGCCGTCTCAGCCAGCTTGTCGATCACGTCGGCGATCTGCGTCTTCTTCAGATCCGTGGCCTCAGCCAGGTGCGCGTACAGTGCGGACTTGGTGAGTGCCTTCTTCGCCTTTGCCATCTTTCTTCCTCCGGAAGAGGTCTCGCGGGGATCCACAATGGAGACCCCGTCAAAAGCCTGATTTCGTAACACTTTGTGAGTGTTGGCGTTCAATTTCAAGCACAAAACAGCCAGAAGTGCAAAAATAGGCGAAAAACACGCTTGAAAACGCCTGTCGAGGCTGTTCCAGCACGGAATATTCGCTGGATTTCCAGAGCTCACAGAATGCAGTTCTCAGCTCAACGGAGCCAGATTCAGGATCGGGGAACTTCCTTGTGGCAGTGTGCGGAATGCCTCTATATGCTTGTCGTCAACACTCACAGAGAGCATTGCCATGTCCACATCCGATCTCGACATGCTTTCGATCAACACGATCCGCACCCTGGCAATGGATGCCGTGCAGCAGGCCAACTCGGGCCATCCCGGCGCCCCGATGGGCCTCGCCCCGGTTGCGTACTCGGTCTTCAACAATGTGATGAACTACGATCCGGCCGACCCGCTCTGGGCCAACCGCGATCGCTTCGTCCTCTCCAACGGTCACGCGTCGATGCTTCTCTACGCCACGCTGCACCTCTGCGGCGTCGTCGAATCCGACGGCAAGAAAAATGTCACGCTCGACGAGATCAAACGCTTCCGCCAGCTTCATAGCGTCACGCCCGGACACCCTGAGCACTTCCTGACCAGCGGTGTCGAGACCACCACGGGCCCACTCGGCCAAGGAATTGGCAACGCTGTTGGCATGGCCATCGCCCAGAAGTGGAAAGCCGCCACCTTCGGCAAGCCGGGCTTCGAAAAGCTCTTTGACCACAATGTCTATGTGATCTGCGGTGACGGCTGCCTGATGGAAGGCGTCGCGTCGGAAGCCTGCTCGCTCGCCGGTCACCTCCAACTCGACAACATCTGTTTGCTCTACGACGACAACACCATCACCATTGACGGTCACACCACGCTGGCGTTCACGGAGAGTGTGCCGAAGCGGTTCGAAGGCTACGGCTGGAACGTGCTTCACGTCAGCGACGCCAACGACCTCGGTCAGATCGCCAAGGCCATCGAGACGTTCAAAGCCACAACAGGCAAGCCGACCATCGTCTGCGTGAAGAGCATCATCGGCTATGGAGCACCCCACAAAGCCAACACCAGCGAAGCTCACGGTGAACCGCTCGGCGACGAGGAACTCAAAGCCGCCAAGAAGTTCTACGGTTGGCCCGAAGACGCCAAGTTCCTGGTTCCAGACGGCGTGTACGACCATTTTAAGAACGGCATCGGTGCCCGCGGAGCCGCTGCGCACAAAGCCTGGAAGGCGACTTTCGCCGAGTACAAGAAAGCGAACGCAGAGCTTGCGAACAACTTCGAACTCATGATCGCCGGCAAACTCCCCGATGGTTGGGAAAAGAGCCTGCCTGTCTACCCGACCGACGCCAAAGGCATGGCCACCCGCGAAAGCTCCGGCAAAGTGCTCAATGCCGTCGCCAAGGCGATTCCCTGGATGGTCGGCGGCTCCGCTGACCTGGCCAAGTCAAACAAGAGCAAGCTCACCTTCGAGGGTGCCAACGATTTCCAGGCGGCCAGTCGAGCGGGTCGCAATGTGAACTTCGGCGTCCGCGAACATGCGATGGGCGCGATTGTCAACGGCATGGCTCTCAGCGATCTTCGCAGCTTCGCCGCGGGTTTCATGATCTTCAGCGACTACGGTCGCCCGGCCTTCCGCCTCGCATGCCTGAGCGAAATTGCACCGATTTACATCTTCACCCACGACAGCATCGGCGTCGGCGAAGACGGCCCCACACACCAGCCGATCGAGCAACTCGCCTCGCTGCGTGCGATCCCCGAAATCATCGTGCTGCGGCCTGCCGACGCGAACGAAGTGAGCGAAGCGTATGGCATCGCACTCCGCGAGACGCACCGTCCGGTCATTCTCGCCCTGAGCCGGCAGAACGTGCCGACGTTTGACCGCACCAAGTACGCGGCAGCCAGCGGTACTCGCAAAGGCGGCTACGTCATGGCCGACGCCGTCGCCGGAGCCACGCCCGACCTGATCCTCATCGGCACCGGCACCGAAGTCACGCAGTGTGTGGAAGCGTTCGAGAAGCTCAAAGCCGACGGTGTCAAAGTCCGGCTCGTGAGCCTCCCCTCCTGGGAACTCTTCGACGCCCAGCCCGATGACTATCGCGAGAGCGTCCTACCGAAGGCCGTCAAGAAGCGCATCACAATGGAGATGAGTTCCATCTTCGCCTGGGAGCACTATGCCGGCGACGAGGGGATCCGCATCGGCATGCACGGCTTCGGCGCGTCGGCTCCGCTCAAGGATCTCGCCAAGCACTTCGGCTTCACCACCGAAGCCGTACTCGCCGCGGCAAAGAAGCTGCTCGCTTAAAGAATCACCTCCGGCAGCGCCCCACCCGTGGGGTGCTTGGCCATTTCGCTGACCACGCCCTCAGCCAATCGCACGTACGCCTGCGACACGCTGTGCTCGGGGTACTTGCGCACGATCGGTTCGCCGGCGTCGCCACATTCGCTCACTTTGGGATCGATCGGCAGTTCGCCGAGGAACGGCACGCCGATTTCGTCGGCCAGTTTTCGCCCACCGCCGCTGCGAAAAATCTCATAGCGCTTGCCGTCGTCGCCCGTGAAATAGCTCATGTTCTCAATGATGCCCAGCACCGGTACTTTCACAGCTTCAAACATTGATACGCCTTTGCGGGCATCGATCAGGCTCACATCCTGCGGCTGCGTGACGATGATCGCTCCCGTCAGCGGGGCACTCTGCGAGAGCGTGAGTTGGGCGTCCCCGGTGCCGGGCGGCAGGTCGATGACGAGAAAGTCGAGATCGCCCCACGCCACCTGCCCGAGAAACTGACTGACCGCCTGTGCCACCTTCGGGCCGCGCCAGATCATGGCCTGGTTGGGATCGATCAGGAATCCCATGCTCATGAGTCGGATGCCGTACTGCTCGATGGGGAACGGAGTCTTGGTCTGATCGACGGTGCCGAGGCCGAACATCATCGGCACGCTCGGCCCGTAGATGTCGGCGTCCATGAGCCCGACGCGTTGCCCGCTCATGTGGAGTGCAAGCGCGAGGTTGGCCGCGACGGTCGACTTGCCGACGCCCCCCTTCCCGCTCGCGATGGCGAGAACGTGCTTCACTCCGGGCAGTGCCATTTTGGGCGGCGTCATGATCGGTGGCGGCATGCAGAAGCTCCTGATTCAGTAGAAGTCGCGATTGAATTCATTGTATTCACCGCAACCGCGGGTTGCTCGAGCAGAGGCAAACGAGTGACGTCTGGGATTTTTTTCGGTTTTTTACTTGACGATCGGACTTGATTTCATAACTGGGGCATGACACAATTCGGTAGTGGAACTGATCCAGTTCCTCTCCCGGAGAATACGCCATGGGAGACATCTCCACAACCCATCCGCTGCGGCGGATGTTCGCCGGCCTGACCGAGCACGCGTTCATTGATCGCTTCGGCATCGCCGACCCGCCGCTGGTGGATTACCTGTCCGACTTGCTCGCTCGCTTTGTGCATACCGATGCGATCCACCGGTTGCCGTCGATCCGCGGCCCTCTGACCGAGGTCGCCGCGATGGTCAGCGAAGCCGACACGCTGCCGGACGGCGGCATCACCAAACGCGAATACCTCCGGCACATCGGCGATGTCACGCTCTTTTGGAGCGGGCTCTTCCCGGAGAGTCTGCATCGCGATCCCGACGGTTGGGGCCGCCATGCCGTGCTCAACTACGCCGCCTTCGGCAAGCGATCCTATCTGCTCGCCAGCCAGTACGAGGGAGCCAAATTCGAGAACGAGGCACCCGTGCTCAAACGGCTGAGTGTGGAGTTCGAAGTCTGTGCCGTCGGCCTCCGCGAAGTCCGCCGAGACTGGGAGCAGATCGCGAATGAGTCGCCCGGATTGAGCCTGATCCAATAGCGGCGAACTGCAAGGAGCCGATTACTCTTTGGGTGCCGTGAAACCCGCGATCCACAACTGCGTCGGCTGGCGGCCGTCCCGGTTGCTCGTCCACATCAGCTTCGAGCCATCCGGCGAAATCACCGGCAGGACATCAGCACCCACGGCGTGAGTAATCCGTGTGATCTTCTTCGACTCCAAATTCATCCAGTAGAGATCGTAGTTCGGCCGCTTGCCCGGATCGCTGTGATCCGCGGCGGTGTAGATGATGTGTTTGCCGTCCGGATGCCAGTAGGGTGCCCAGAACACCCACTGGTCATTGTCCGTGAGCGCTGTTTCACTGGTGCCATCGGAGTTGATCACATAGAGTTGCAGGCGGTCCTGCTCTTTGCGGTCACTGCGAAAGATGATCTTCGTGCCGTCGGGGCTGAAGAATGGTCCGCCGTTGTAGCAGTTCTTTGCAGTCGTGATCTGCTTCACATTCGAGCCGTCGGCGTTCATCGTGTAGATCTGCACGTTCCGCGCGTTGCCGGCACTGTAGACGATCTTCTTCCCGTCGCTCGAATAGCTTCCCTCCGCGGTGTAGACCTTTGCATCCGGCGTCAAGCACTTCAGGTCCGAGCCATCGGGATTGGACTCATAAATTTTCACATGTGGATCAAAGTCCCAGGAATAGCGGCGATGTTTGCCCGCCTTCGCGTCTGCTTCCCGAGTCTCGTATTCCTTTGCCTGTACTGCTTTGGCACCAGGATCGGTGTGCGAACTGGCGAAGATCACTTTCTTCCCATCGGGCCGGAAGTAGGCGCACGTGGTGCGACCGACGCCGGGGCTGATGCGATTGAACTTTCCACTGGCCAGGTCCTGCACGAAGATCTGGTAGAACGGGTTTCCCGTGTCTTTCTCCTCGGCCTGATAGATGATGCGTTTGCCGTCCGGCGAGAAGTAGCCTTCGCCGGCGCGGACGAAGTTGCTCGTCACCTGTTTGATGTTCTTGAGGTAAGCTTCTTCGCCCGTATCGGCGGCGGGTGTAAAGAGAGCCATGACTATCAGTGCCGTCATTCGTCATCCTCGGTGGGTGCTTCCTTTGCATTCTATGCCGCTGCACTGGTTTCTGTTCGGCCTGGCGTGCGCCGCGGCACTTCCCGCCGCATTCACGCTCGACCCCTGTCTCGACACTGACACCTGGTGGCACATGGCCACGGGTCGTTGGATCGTGGAGCAGCAGCAGATTCCCTGGGTCGATCCGCTCGCCTGGCACCAGCAACCCACCCGCTGGTATGCCTATAGTTGGCTCTACGGCGTCGTGCTCTACGAACTCTTCGACAAAGCCAGCTACTCCGGAATCATCATCGCCCGCACGATCATCGTGGCGGTCTCAACACTGAGCGTGATGTTGTACCTCGTCCGGAGTTCGGGTCCCACGCTCCAGACCATAATCGTTGCGTTGCTCACAGGCACTGTACTGATGATGTTCGCCAAGGAACGGCCCTGGCACTTCACGATCGCTTTCACGACGCTGACCCTGTGGGCGGTGCAGTCGATCCGCGAGACGGGGCGGATCCGCCGCAAGCTGTGGCTGCTGCCGCTCTTCGCACTCTGGGCGAACCTGCACATTCAGTTCGTGCTCGGCTGGCTGATTCTCGGCTTGGCATGCTGCTTTCCGGGGCTCGCAAATCGCAAAGCGGTCATTGCCTTGACCCTCGCTTGTGTCGCTGCGACGGCGATCAACCCGTACCACGTCAGGCTTGCGGAAGTGATCGTGGAATACGCCACGCAGCTTGCACCACGCGAGTATGTCATCGAACTCGCATCCCCTGCGATCAATTCTCCATCGACTTGGGCAACCATTTTTCTCATCGCATTTGGGTTCTGGACAATCGCCCGCCAGGACAAAACGGACTTGTTTCAAGGCATCCTGCTCCTGATCTCGCTACTGCTGGCAATCAACCAACGCCGCGACATCTGGGTGGCGGCACTCGCAGCCATCGCAACACTTCGTCATGGCAATCTTGAAGTACGCAATCATGCGCCACTCATCATCGCAACCGTGATCGGGACGTTCGCAGCAACGTGTGCATTGAGCTTTTTCGGCGTGGGTCCCTCGACCGATTATCCTGCGGCGAGTGCGAAGCTGTGCCCCATCGACGCTGTCCGGAACTCAAAAGCCAATCTGGAGACACCAGTTTTCTCAACGTTCAACTGGGGCGGTTCACTGATCTGGGAACTCGACAGGCCAGCCGTGATGATGGATGGCAGAACGAATCTTTATGGCGACGAGCGGCTGCGACGGCATTTCCAAACGTGGCAAGCAAGTGATGGCTGGCAGGACAATCCCGCGTTCAAGCTCGCACGCACTGTCGTGGCACCGCCGGATCAGCCACTGACTGCGAAACTCCGCAGTTTGCCGGAGGTCTGGCAACCTGTGTACGAAGGCGAGGTCGCGGTGATCTTCGTCCGCCTCAGCGAGTGAAGAACGCACCTACTTGCACGATCCCGCTCGGCTCGGGCACGATCGTCGCGGTACCGGCTTTCATCGCGGTTTCCCACTGTACGGGGTTGGCGGGATAGTCTTTGCCAGTGAGGCTCGCCAAGCTGTCGCGGGCTCGACCGGTGATCGCGGAGTCTTTGCCGTCCTCTTCTTTCATCACTTTCACCAGCACACTGACCGCTTCGGGTGAGCGCATTTTAGCGAGACCACGCACTGCGGCGATTTGCGTGTCGCGATCGACGGGATTGTCGCCGCCCCCCTGAGCCGCGGCGATGAGCACCGGCATCGCTGCCGCACTGCCAGTGTTGGCGAGAGCGCCGACGGCTCGGCTGCGGATCGCAGACGCGACTTCATCGGCATAACCCACCGGCCCGCGCAGCGTGTATCGCTCAATCAGATTCACCGGATCGTCAGGATCGAGGGATTTCTTGCGCTTCGGTTTCTCGACCCCCGGCGGCACTCCGTCCCCGGCGTAGAACGCGGCTGTGAGTGCCTGCACGGCTCGTTCATCCTCGAAACGGCCGAGGGCGTCGATCGCCGCGACGCGGACCACAGGGCTCGGATCGCTGCACGCGCCTGCGGAAAGCAATTGAAGTGCTTCGTCCTGTTCGCCGCTAGTGCCACCGTGCTTGACGGGCTCCTTGAGCCGCCGCATCGCTCGGGCCCGTTCATCCCCTTCGACGCTGGTCCGCATGACGGTCAACGCGTCTTCGCTCTGGAACATCGCCGCGTAGGGATTGTGCCGGAACTTGCGGCTCGTAACCGTGTCCCACGTCGAGGCGCAGCCGCTCGAGACGACCGCAAAAAGCATCAGCGTGCACGTGCGCATAGTCCGCCCCGGGAATCACAGTGGGCGGGGGATAGCCTCGGCGTGGAGAAGAATCAACGCCAATCAACCCAGGAACCACCGCATCAAGTGCCAACCGGGGTCGAAGCTCTTGCCATTCGCAGCACTGGCTTCGTCGTAGCGTGTCGCGCCATTGCTCTCAATGCCCGTCCCCATCACCGCAAACGGCACCGCACCATAGGCATGAGCCCGGGTCGCCAGCGTGGTGCGGTGGTCGGGCTCGACGAGGATGCGGTAGTCGCCATACCGCGGCAGAGCGTCGAGCAGCGGGCCGACAATCTGCTCGTCAATCCTTTCGAGTGCGAGGACTTTTTCCTCGGCCCGGCCTTCGTGCGATGCTTCGTCGGGTGCTTCCACATGCACGCAGACGAGATCGAATGCGCCGAGGGCTTCGATCGCGTATTTGCCCTTGGCGGCGTAGTTGGTGTCGAGGTAGCCGGTGGTGCCGGGCACGTCGATGCGGTGCCAGCCCAGCAGAACACCGACGCCGCGGACGAGATCGACGGCGCTGATGATCGCCCCGCGCCGTCCGTACATTTCCTCAAAGGGCGTCACGCTCGGTGCGATGCCCTGGCCCCAGAGCCAGATCTGCGTCGCCGGCTTCAGACCCGCTGCGATGCGCCGCTGATTGACCTCGTGCCCCGCCAGGATAGGCTTGCTGAGTTCCATCAACTCCACCAGTGCATCGCGACCCTGGCCCACCGGCAGATGATCGGCCACGGGTTGATCCGGCACATCGTGCGGTGGCTGCGTCTTCATACCCTCAAACGGGCTCGGCCCGCCACGACTCCGCCAGACGAGGATGTTCCGATAGCTCACGCCGGCATGAAACTCGATCGTGCCCCCCGCGATCGTGCGGCCGCCAAGCTCCTTCTGGA
>JBGSSZ010000565.1:0-4355 GCA_041736785.1 Limnoglobus sp. | reverse complement strand
TTGCCGATCCCAGATGTGGCACTGGAAATCGCGATTCCGCCACCACCATCGAACGGATCGGTCGACAGGCTCGACGCCGTGTTGTCGACGATCGTGCTGTTCTGAATCGTCACGGTTCCGTTGACATTGGGCATGCCGAGTGCGCTCGACACGCTGCTGGTATTGTTGTTGCCGGGACCGGCGCTGTTGCCAGAGATCGTGCTGTTGCGAATGGTGGCCCCGGCGTCGCCGACGATGCCGACGAAGTACAGCGCGGCCCCGTCCGGCGTGGTGCTGGTGGACCCGACGCCGCCGTTGGCATTGCCGCTCAGCGTGCTGTTCTCAATGTGGAAGCTGGTGCGCGTCAGCAGTGTGATGGCACCCCCGTCATCCATCGCAGAGTTATTGCTGAGGGTGCTGTTGAGGACGATGAGATGCCCGACATTGCCCACGGCGGGCGACGCCATGCGGATCGCACCGCCATCGCCGCTTCCTGTCGTGGTGGCTGAGTTGTTCGACAGCACGCTGTCGAGAATGGTCAGCGTGGTGTTGTTGGGCAGGACCACATTGATGGCACCGCCGCCGGTGGTGGCCTGGTTGCCGTCGAAGATGGTCCGCTGGAAGGTGACGTTTTCGTCCTGAATGGTGACGGCACCACCGAGCCCGGAGACCGAGCCGCCGGTGATCTTGGCATCCTGAATCGTCACATCAATGGCACTGCCAGCGGTCCCGTCATTGATCGCGAAGACCCGCTGAGTCCCCGAGCCGTTGATCGTCAGCAGGTTCTTCCCGGGACCCTCAATGACCACACTGTCGGTGATCGTGAGTTCCGTACCGACGACGGCGATCGTCTGCGGGTTGCTGAAGAGTGTCGATTCGAAGACGATGGTGTCGGCCAGATCGCTGTTGGCATTGGCGTCTTCGATCGCCTGACGCAGCGAGCCGGCTCCGGAGTCGGCGGTGTTTGTGACGACGAACGTCTTCGCGAACGCGACCCGGAACGTGCCGATGGTGCCGCCGACCGCGACTTTACCCTGCGTCGTGGAGACCTGGCCGCCCTCCAGAGCGATCGTGTAGGTGCCGTTGTCGCTGACGTCGAACCCGGCGGCGTCATTCACCGGCGGGGTGAACTGATAGGTCGCCACGATCGTCGGGTCATCCACCATCGGTGTGGCACTGACGAAGCTCGCCAGCGTGTTGAATCCGTTCGGCCCGGTGACGCGGATTTCGTCGCCGTCATCGATCGAGCTGAACTGGATCGGATCGCTCGCGGAGAACGTGACCTGGAACACGTACGGATTGTTGGCGGCGGCATTGCCGAGGTTGATTTCGAGGAACGGTCCACCCGACGCCGCGGGGATGGTCGGATCGCTTTCCAGGGCGCCGATGTCGGGCTTGCCCGCCGGGGCTTCGCGGGGGGAAGCCGGTGCCGCGCTGATCGAAGGTGAGCCCGGCCGGATTGGACCCGGCGTCCCGCAGCGGACTGTTGGACGCGACGTTCACCGTCGGTGTCGGGCCGCCATTGAATCCGAGCGCCTGCAGGAAGAGCGACGTGCCGGGTGCAATGTTGTCGACGTCGATACCCTTGTTGTAACCGTCGCTGGTGCCGACCGCAGAATTCATGGCGTTGAGCGTGCCATTGCTCGTCGCCGAGGTGCCGATGGCGATGTCGGTGCCGAACGCGGTCCCGGAGCCGGCACTGTTGTTGGCGACCACGGTGCTCTCAAGGTTCAGCGTGCCCAAACTGCTGCTGATGCGGATGCCGCCGCCATCGGCCCCGCTGCCGCTCGCGGTGTTGTCGGTGATCGTGCTGTTCTGGAAGGTGATCGACTGGCCGGTCGCGGAGGAAATATCGACTCCGCCGCCCCCGACGGTGCCGCTGTTGAGATTGTTGGCGATGGTCGTGTTGCGGATCAGGATGACCGACACGGCGGAGTTGTTCAGGTAGAGGCCACCGCCCGAACTGTTGGAGGTGTTCCCGGTGACGGCGCTGTTGAGCAGCGTGATCTGAGCGCCGTCCGTGGTGGCGAGGCCCCCGCCATCGGCTGTCGCGTTGTTGCCGAAGATGTGCACACCATCGAACGTGACGGCTTCATTGTTGGTCATGATCGCGCCGCCCGATCCGGTGATCTGACCGCCGGTGAAGCCGAGGCCGCTGATGGTGACATCGAGAATCGTCGTCGAGTTGCTGACCTGGAGGACCCGGCTCTGGCCACCGGCATTGATCGTGAGCTTGTCCGCGCCGGGGCCGACGACCGACACCGAATCGCTGATGAGCAGCTCAAGACCGGCCAGATTGATCGTTTGACTGACGGTGTTGAAGCTCGAGTCGAAGACGACTTTGCTGAGCACCGGCGAGGCGTTGGCCTGCTCGAGCGCATCCCGCAGCGAGCCGGCACCGCTGTCATTGATATTCGTGACGGTGAAGACATCCGCGATGATCACGTCGAAGGTGCCCACCGCACCCGCCGGGACGAACTTGCCGTTGGTGGCCGCGACCTGGTTCGGTTCGACGGCGATCGTGACGGTGCCGTTTTCATTCTGTGACCAGCCGCCGACCGGTGCCGCGACCTTGTAGGTCGCCACGATGCTGAGCGCATCCGCGGCCGGGCTCGCACTGACGAAGGTCGCCAGGGAGTCGAAGCCGTTCGGACCGGTGACGCGGATGTCGCTGCTGTCCAGCGTGCTGAAGCTGATGTTGACATCGCCGCTGTAGGTGACGTCGAAGATGTACGGATCGAGGGCGAGCTTGTTGCCGTCGTCGACGTTGACGAACGGGCCGCCTGTCGAGCTCGGTACTCCGAAGACGCGCTCGAACGCGCCGATGTCGGGCATGCCGGTCGGCTCTTCGCGGTTGAACCCCGGACCACGCTGATCGAAGGCCAGGCCGGCAGGGTTCGACCCGGCGTTCCGCAGCGGGCTGTTCGACGCGAAGTTCACCGTCGGCGTGGCTCCGCCGTTAAAGCTCACATTTTCCAGGAACAACGGCGTGCCGGGCGCGATGTTGTTGACATCGGTCCCCAGGGTGTAGCCGTCGGTCGTGCCCAGAGCGCTGTTGGTGGCATTCAGCGTGCCCACACTGGTCGCACTGGTCCCGATGGCGATATCGGTGCCGAAGGCCGTGCCGCTGCCAGCGGAGTTGCCGGACACGACGGTGCTTTCGAGATTGAGCACGTTGTTCACGCTGTTGCTGCTGACGCGGATGCCGCCGCCGTCCGCACCGGAGCCCGTCGCCGTGTTGTTGACGATCGTGCTGTTCTGAATGGTGGTGATTCCGCCGAAAGCGATGTCGATGCCGCCACCGCCGATCGTGCCGTTGTTCAGATTGTCGGCGATGGTGGTGTTGCGGATGAGGATGTTGGAGGCAGCGGAGTTGTTCAGGTAGACGCCGCCGCCCGAACTGCCGGAGGTGTTGCCGGTCACCGCGCTGTTGAGCAGCGTGATCTGGGCACCATCCGTGGTAGCGAGCCCGCCGCCGTCGGCGCTGGCGCTGTTGCCGAAGAGGTACACGCCGTCAAGCGTGACGGCTTCATTGTTGGTCAGGATCGCACCGCCCGAGCCGGTGACCTGACCGCCGGTGAAGCCGAGGCCGCTGATCGACACATCGAGAATCGCCGTGCTGTTGCTGATGTTCAAGACGCGGCTGAGGCCACTGCCGTTGATGGTCAGCTTGTCGGCACCCGGACCGGTGACCGTCACCGAATCGCTGATCAGCAGTTCGCCGGTTGTCAGCGTGATCGTCTGCACGTTGCTGGAGAAACTCGGATCGAACACGACGATGTCCGACGTCGGATTGAGCGGATCGTTGGCGTCGACGAGTGCCTGACGCAGCGAGCCGGCTCCGCTGTCATTCGTGTTCGTCACCGTGAACACGCGGGGGATCGTCACATTGAATTGGCCAATCAAGGCAAACTCGATGAACACCGGATCGGTGTTGCTGACCTGGAAGTCCTGAATGAAGACTTGGTACTGACCGTTGTCCGAGCCGTCGAAGCCGGCGAGATCGTTCACCGGCGCGGCGAAGCTGTAGGTCGCAATCCGCGGAGTGCCATTCGTGTTGATGTCCACACCCACAAAGGTCGGCGAGACATTGAAGCCGTTCGGACCGAACACCACCAGATCGCTGCTGTCGAGCGTGCTGACATCAATAGCGCCGAGGTTGTCGGCATACTTGACCGTGAACGTGTAAGTCATCTGCCCCTGCTGGGCGAGGCCAATTTCGGTGACCGTCGCCGCCGCGGTCGGCAGCGTCGCGATGCCGAACTCCACCGCGCCGATGTCGGTCGTGCCCTTGCTGCGTGGGAAGTTCACCGTGTCGGTGCCGAAGCCGCGCTGATCGGTGGTCAGCCCGAAAGTGTTCGAGCCCTTGTCGATCA
>JBGSSZ010000521.1:0-7085 GCA_041736785.1 Limnoglobus sp. | reverse complement strand
GCAGCAGCACGCGGGCGAGGCCGAGCCGCTGGGTCATGCCGCGGCTCAGGCTCGTCACAAGTGCATCGCGCTTGTAGCCCAGGTCGACGAGTTCGAGCACCTGCTCGCACTTCTTGCGGCGTTCGGGGCCCTTGATTCGATAGGCGGCGGCGAAGAACTCCAGGTACTCGATCACCTTCATGTCGTCGTACACGCCGAAGAAATCGGGCATGTAGCCGATGCTGCGGCGGATGTCCTTCGACCCGGTGTAGATGGAGTAGCCGCAGACGCTGGCTTCGCCCCAACTCGGGTTCAGCAGCGTGGCGAGGATGCGCATGGTCGTGGTCTTGCCGGCACCGTTCGGGCCGATGAAGCCGAAGACGTCGCCCTGTTCGAGCTTGAGATTGAGCCGGTCGAGCGCGTAGAGGTCGCCGTATTTTTTGGTCAGGTCGCGAGTTTCGATCATGTCAGCCTCGTTAGCGTTTGATCGGCACGTAGATGCGGATGTACGTATCCTGCTGCAGCGTTCCAGGGATCGGCGCTCGTACGCGGCCGTCGCCGGGAAGCTCCTTCAGCCACAGCAGCGTCGGGCTGATGGTGTTCTTCGCGGTCAGCACCTCCTCCGCTTTGCCTTTCACGGTCGCCAGTTTGGCCACCACGATGATTTCATCGCGGTTGCGGCTGCTGAGCCG
Organism: Limnoglobus sp.; assembly: GCA_041736785.1. Classification (GTDB taxonomy): domain Bacteria; phylum Planctomycetota; class Planctomycetia; order Gemmatales; family Gemmataceae; genus JBGSSZ01. The sequence continues at coordinate 6,414 of JBGSSZ010000521.1, read as the reverse complement.
CCACGACTGATCGAGCCGCCGCAGGGAACTGTTGCGGGGGGCCTCACTGGCGTCGCCGACAAAACTCTTTTCATGGAACAGCAGTTCTCCCATGATCACAGTGTTCGGTTCATCTGGTTTGTCATTGAAATTCCCGAAGTTTCTGCTGGAGGTCGGCACTTCGCTGGCGCGTCCCTGATGCACGCCAAACTCACGCAGCCACTCCCTATCTTCTTCATTCAGCGAAGGGCGCACGGGTTGCCCGGGGCGGATGGGATTGGCCTGCTTGTACGCTTTGCCGGCATAGAGAATGTAGACCTCGCTCAACTCCTCGACCGGCAAGTTCAGGGTGAACTCGCCGATCACCCGCGACGCATCCCCCGGAGCGGCGATCAGGTTCGACACCACCGGCGGTGTCGTTTTGTCGAGCGTTGCGCTCCAGTCGGCACTGAACGCCTTCGTGCTCCAAACCGGGATCGGCACATCGATCAACCCGCTCACAAACGGATCTTTCTTGACCGTGCCCGGCTGCTCGATGCTGTAGTAGTACGAGCGGCGGAAGATGCTCTCGCGTCCGCTGCGGGTGCCGCCGAACCAATCGACCAGATCGCCGGTCGTGGGCGATTCGTTCACCGGTTCGGTCCAGCCGGGGTTCGGCTCCATGCCGATGCGATACGTATCGATGCGCGGGCTGAAGACGGTCAGCCAGAACTTGCCGTAGATGCGGTTGCTCGCCGGGTCGATGTCGATCACGTCGATCTTGTTCATCTTGAGATCGTTGCCCTTGATGGCGTACGCGGTGAAGTACGCGATCGCGCTGACGGTCATCACGATGATCGGAAACGTGATCCAGGTGAGTTCGAGCCGCTTGAGCACCTTTTTGAGAAAGAAGTATTCGACCGGCCCGATCAGGAGCGTGTAGAGGAGGATGAAAAGGGCGACCCAGCCGAAAGAGATGACGGGCACGCCGTCGAAGTGGTCGATGTAGCCGCGGAGGTTGGTGGCGATTTCGTCTTCGCGGTCGCCAAGGCCGCTGATGTTCGTGTTTTTCTGGACCAACGCACCCGTCGAGGCTTTGCCAGCCCCGGCTTCGCGGAGGAGCAGATCCCAGAACTCGCCGCGGAAGCCCGCATCAGCAAACGGGGAACTGTCGAGGTCGAACGCAACGACCGTGATGCGGCCCATGCCAAAGGTCGATTGTGCGACTATCGCGCGATCGCCTTTCTCGCGCCGGCTCGCGGGGGGCACCAGGGAGCGGGCGGAGCGATCCCCGCGCGGCTGCAGATTCGCCACCGCAAACGGTGCATTGTTCCGTGCCGCCAACGGGCCTTGAGTGCTGGTAGCGGTCCCCTCAAACCCCCACACGATCGGCAGCCGCGTCATCTGCTCAGACGGATTGTCGTTGACAATCGCCAGCGGCAAAAGTTCATGCAGCTTCGGCGTCTGCATGACAAGATTCGCATTGCGGCCGACGCTCACCACAAGCTGCCCACCGCGGCGAATCCACTCGAGCAGGGCATCAACCCGCGTCTGATTCGCCGGGTCGGTGAACAGCGAACTCAAGAACTTGTCGTTGGTCGTGCTGAGCACCGCGATGTCGGCGGAGTCGTAGCCGAACCATTGGTCCGGCATGTCGCCGACCGTCTTGATCTCCGCCATTTCAATGCGGCCACCACGGAGAGCTTTGCCCTGCTCAAAGTTATCCGGATCAGATTCTTCTTCCTTCGGCAGTGTGAAGCCCGGCATGGTGCTGCCGAGTGCGAGCACCACATATGTGGAGCGATCGCGAGCCTGGACGTAGCGCAGCTTGAATGGTTCTGCCAGCAGCGACCATCGGGCAGGCGGCGTGCCGGGATTGGGAACGCGGATCGAGACCGTGACATCCCCGCCGGCGGGCCGCACATAAGGGATGAAGCGAAGCTCGGCGGGCGAGAGTCGCGTGCCAGGGAGTTCCGCTGTCAGATTCTGCAGCGGTACGGCAATGCTGCTCGACAGGTCCTCCGTGTCGGTCGTCTCGACGACGATCGCCGCGTCCTTCTTCACTTCCTTGACGATTTCGAGCGAGACGTAGACAGGTGCCCAGGAATTGTTCTTGACGACGTAGGCTCGCTTGCCGTCGTTGTCGGTTCTGCTGACGATCCGGCTGGCGGGCAAGCCGACTTTCGCATCTTGAATCTTGATCGGAAACTGAGCCTGGGCCAGCGACGCGAAGACGCAAAGTGCCAGCCACGAGCGGATCCAGTGCATGATCGGTCGCCCTCAGGCTCTTAAGGTTTGTGGTCCGGCGTGCAAAGGCAGGGCGTCTGCGAGCAGCCCGGGCACCCACCACCGTACTTGGCACACATGGCAGCTTCCAGGTCGACGCCGGCGATATTCGCCAGGGTCGCAAGCCAGGCCAGAGCATCCGCGAACTCGAGCGTCTGCTCGCTCTTCGTGCCGCCACGCAAAGCCGCGGACAGTTCGCCGACCTCTTCGAGGAACCACATAAAGGTCCCTTCGACGCCGCGGCGGCTATCCTTGTCGCCGTAAAGCTCGCGGATCCGATCCTGCAATTGCCGGAGTGTCATCCGCGAAATTGTAGCATGAAGGGAACCTCCGGGCCAACGCAATGACCGATGACGACGACGATCTTCCCGACGGCGTCTATCACGACGACGACTGGCCGACCGTAAAATGCCCTCACTGCCGAGCCGAAATCGCCGAGGGGAGCGAACGCTGCCCACGCTGTGAGATGTACATCACCCGCGAGGACAGCGTCGAACCCAAGACCGCATTCTGGAAGTGGATGATGCTTCTGGCGATACTCGCGGCGCTCATGTTTTTGATGATTTGAACTGGCGTCGCACGCTCTTTCCTGGTCACTGACCACTAACCCCTGACACTGCTTTTTCTTGGCCGCTCTGGGCGGCGAGGAGGAGCAGAGAACAGTGGCAAGTGGACGGTGGTCAGTGAAGACTCGACAATCGCTGACTTTGCCCGAGGAGTTCGCAGTTGGCAGTTCATATTCTCACTCCATGACCACTCCGCCTGTGCGTATACGACACCCACTGCAGACCGCGGCGTATGTGATCGTGATCGTCGCGACGTCGTGGTGGCTGCTGAAAGAATGGGCGATGGTCCTGCGGCCGCTGCTCCTGGCCATCTTTCTCGCCTACATGATGCTGCCGTGGCATTCGCGGCTGCGTCGGGCCGGTGTGCCGGCACCACTGGTGATCATCGGTCTTGCCGGGTTCGTCACGCTGATCCTCTGGACCGTGATACAGATTGCCGCCGCGAACACCCGCGAGCTTCGCAAGGAGCTGCCGGCCCTGCAGCAGCGTTTCGTGGAAATCGTGCAGCCGAGTCTGCTCTGGGCGCATCAGAAAGCACCCTGGCTGCCGATGCCCCGCGGCGATGGGCTCTTCCGCGAAGAACTGAACATGTTCGGCTCCTGGGCCGTGGGCGCGACCGCAGGGGGATTGCTCGAAGTCTCGATCGCGGCACTTTATCTGCTATTTGTTCTGCTAGGTGCGGAACGATTGCCGATGCGGATTCGGCAGGCATATCCGGGGCCACCGGGCGAGCAGATTCTCGACGTGGCCGGGCACATCAACTCGGCAATCATCAGCTACCTGCGGGCCAAAGCATTGTCGAGCCTGATGCTCGCGGTGGGCACGGGAATAGTCCTGGCTCTCTTCGGCGTGAGGTTCCTGGCAGTGTGGATGCTGTTGGTGTTTTTGTGCAATTTCGTGCCGTATGTCGGAAGCGTGATCGGCTACCTCCTGCCGACGCTCTACGCGGTGCTGCAACTGCCGCCGTGGGAGGGGCCGATCGCTGTCGCCTTGCTGCTGCTCGGCGTGCAGGTGGCGAGTGCCACGCTCGTGGAGCCCATGTTCATCGGCAAGGCCGTGGGGCTGAGCCCGATCCTGATGCTGCTGGCCCTCGCTCTGTGGGGCACAGTGTGGGGCCTACCGGGGATGATCCTCGCGGTGCCGCTGACGGTTGTCCTGAAGATTGTGCTGCAGAACATCCGCGCCACTGAGCCACTGGCGAAGCTCGCGGAGGAGTAGCACATCTCCATGCAATTGCATCGTGACGCTTGCAAACACGAAGGCGTTTCCTTAGTCTTGTGACAACTCCGGACCCCACTCCGAAAGGCGATGCGACATGGACAACATCTGCGGCTTGCTCTGGTTCCTGTTTATGATCGCGTTCGTCGTGGTCATGATCATGTCAATGTGGAAAGTCTTTGAGAAAGCCGGGCAGCCCGGATGGGCCGCACTGGTGCCGATTTACAATATGTACATTCTGACCTGCGAAGTGGCTAAGCTCGAGATCATGTGGTTCATTCTCAGCCTGATTCCGCTCGTCAACATCGTGGCAGCCTTTGTGATCTACATCGAAGTCGCCAAGAAGTTCGGCCAGGGTGCCGGCTTCGGCATCGGCCTTATTTTTCTGGGCTTCATCTTCATGCCTATGCTGGCGTTTGGCGACTACCGCTACCAGGGGCGCCGCCGATTGAAGAGCTCCTACGACGATGATTTCGATGACAACTACGAACGCCCGCGCGATGACGACGACGAGGATGATGATCGCCGACCGCGCCGCCGCAGCCGTGATGACGACGAGGACGATGATTTCAACGATCGCCCGCGCCGTCGCCGCCGGGATTAAACCGCGACCCGGTTGCCGATACGGGCCATGTGAATCACCGACGGCAGCGATCGGCGGCGCGATTGCGGCCAAAGTGACAGGACCGCAGGCAACAGAACCAGCGACGCCAACATGCAGGCGGTCACGCCGAGTGTGAGCGTGAAGCCGAGGCTGGCCATGCCGCGATGGCGGGCGATCATCAGCGTGCCGAAACCGAGGATGGTCGTGAGAGAAGCCACCGCGATGCCGCGACCGGTGACAGCGGCAAGGCGATAAGTGCGGTCGCGCGGTTTCTCGAGGAAATCGTGCAGCACATGCACTCCGTTGTCGACGCCAACGCCCACGATCAGCGGCAGGGCGATCAGGTTGGCTGGATTGAGCGCCACGCCGGCAATTGCCATCACACCCAGCGTGGCGATCAGCCCCAGTGCCAGCGGCAGCAGGCCCAGCAGCACCCATTTCACGCTGCGGAAATCGAGCCAGAGCACCACCACAATCACCACGAGTGCGGCGAGGCCGGCCCGCAGGAAGCCAGCTTTCATCTGTCGCAACCCCTCGAGCGTGCGGAACGATTTCCCGGTCGCATTCGGATCGACGCTCTGGACGGCTGTGGTGAATCGCTCGAGTGCATCGAAGTCCCAGAGCGATTCCGAGGCGAAGGCCCGCACGAGGAACGTGCCGTTGGCCGAGATCGTCCGCTCGCGGAACGCCGCCGGCAGATCGGCGATCGCGATGCGGCCCGACTCGCTCATCGCGTGAAGCTGCTTGAGATCGCGGTGGAGGTCGCGGCGAAGCCGGCCGTCAAAATCCCGCAGCGAAGCAGTCGCCGCTTCTGGAGTCGTCTCAGCGATAGCCCGGCGAAACTCCTCGCTCTCCGTGCCGGGGATCGCCAGACTGAGCGTTTGTGCCATGCTCGACGTGACCAGCGAAAAGTCGGGGACTGTCTTCGGCAGTCCGTCAAGCTTGCGATGCAGTGCGGCGATGATCGGCCGCTTCTCCTCATAGTCTGCCGGCACGAGCGACGCCGCTTCGACGACGCGGCCGACGCCGGGCGTGGCTTCATATTTTGCCTTCAGCCGCAGGGCTTCTTCGCGCGTTGTGGCAAGGCTGATCGCGTCCCATGTCGTGCCGGCGGAATGCTCAATGAGTTGCTCTTCCCAATAGACCGAAGGAGTGCCGCGGGCCTGCATGTTGAGCAGGTTCGCATCGTAGCGCACTGAGATCGTGCCCGCAGCGAGAACGAGAATTGCCAGTGTGCCGATGGCCAATACGCCATGCGGCCGCGAGGAGAGCGTTGGCAGGAATGACCCCGTTCCTGGGAACGGCAGAATCGTCGTGGACACAGACGGTGCTTTGCGTTCGCTGACGACGATGAGGGCGGGCAGCACGGTCAGACATGCGATACCGCAGAAGAGCACGCCGCAGCCGGCGATCCAGCCGAGTTCGGCCACGGCTTTGAAATCCGCGAGCATCGTGGCGAAGAACGCGATGGCCGTGCTGAACGCCGCCGTAATAATGCTCGGCCCGGCGCGTTCGGCCGTCTCGCGCATCGCGTCTTCGACCGTGCGACCGTTCTTTCGCGAGTCGTCGTACCGGGCCACCCACAGCACGCCGTAATCGCCCATGCCGATGAGCATGACTGCGAATGTGGCCGAGAGAATGTTCAAATGCCCGACGGTGATCGTGGCCCATCCGAGTGCCCAGACCGCACCAGCACCCAGCGACGCGAGCGTGAGCAGCGGGAACCTGAACCCGCGATACACCGCGAAGTACAGCACCGCGACGCCGAGAATCGCGAGCAGC
>JBGSSZ010000517.1:0-9084 GCA_041736785.1 Limnoglobus sp. | reverse complement strand
GAATCACATCCGGGCCGATCAGTCCGTAGGTGGCGAGCGGCTCGGGCTTCTCAATGAAGTCCTCCGGGCCCGTCGCGGAGATGGTGGCCAGCATGGTCACGAGCGGCCGCAACCCGGTGATGACGTGCGGCTGCGGTGCGGGGTCGCCGGCGGTGTCCACGAGGCCGTAGCCGGGCGGAGCATCGAATTTCCATTCGCTTCCTTTGATGCGGCTGATGGCGAGTTCCTTGCCGCCCGCGGTGATCTTGATCTGCTTGGCCTGTGCGGTCATGTCGTAGAGGTCGACTCCGAGGAGCCGCTTGAGGCGGTAGTCGGTCTCCCATCGTGCGAGTTGCCAAGTGGGTCCGTTTTTGGTTTTCTCGCGGAAGATGCCGGCAATGTCGGAGCGTTTCACCGCGACGGGGACTTTGGGCCGCTCGCCGCTGGCGACGAAGGTCACCGCGTGGTCGTCGCCGACGGTGGTGTCGCCGATCAGCAGCGTGCCGTTGCCGTGCTTCGATTTGAGCGTGGCTTTCAGGCTCGGTTTGTCGAGTCCGTACTTGCCGGGGTCGCTGGTCAGATCCGCGTACGGTGTCGGCTTCAGCCGCAGCAGCGTCTCGATGGTGCGGTTGACCGCGGCGATGTCGAGCCGCCCGGCGTTCCCTTCGCGAAGCTCCCAGCGGTCCTTGCCCGCACGGGCGAAGACGAGCTTCTCCTCCGTCGGCTGCATGCGGACAATCTCCACCACGTCGATGTCATCCGCCTTCAGCCCGGCGAGCGGAGCCAGCAGCACCGCGTCAGCGGAAGGCTTGTCGTCGACCAGCACATACACGAGCAGTCCGCCGACGGCGGCGAGAACCACACAGATCAGGATCGCAGTGAGGCGGAAGTTCATCGCGGTGCAACTCCATTTTTTTTTTATTTTCGGCGAACGGTCCAGACGCCGAACCCGGCGACGGTGATGGCGAGCAGCACCAGTCCGACCGGAAGGTAAAAGAGCCGGAACCCGTCGGCACTCTTCGGCAGGATAAAGTTGTCGTAGGTCTTGTTCACGATCGGCAACGAGGGCCGATCGCGCAGCCAGTCCACGGCGGCGGCGACCATGCCCACCGGCGGAGCCGAACGCGACCGCGGACCACTGTCGGCAAACGACGCACCGCTGCCGACCACCAGCAGTCGAGGAGTTGTCCCCTCCGTGACGATCGCCGCCACGGGGATGCTGCTGTCGGTGAGGCGGAACTTCTGCTGAAGCTGCGGATTCTTGGCCATCGCTTCCAATTGGCTCAGCGGGTCCTTGGGGGGATCGCTGTCGAACCACGTCAGCCGACCTCCACCCGTGCCGAGCAGCATTTCGGGCTTCATGGTCGGGTCTTCGCCTTTCGGTGGTGCCACATCGACGCGGCGGCAGTCGATCATCGGCAGACCACGATCGGAGATGAAGCCCGCGATCGGGTTACCCGACTGCAAGGACCGCATCGTCGGCGCGATGATCTGCATGTTGTAGCTCACCTGTCCGCGCGGCTCGCTCAGGACATAGTTGCGGCCCAGCGTGATCGAATAATCGAGCAGCAGTCCTTCGAGCCCGATCTCGGCGACGCCCGTGCCGTCGGGGTTCGGGAACGGGCTGCTCAGGAGGATCAGCTTGCCACGGCGATTGCCCGGGTGGTCGGCGATCATGTACTTCGAGAGAGCCGTGGCTTCGGTCGGCGAGAACGGTGCCCGCGGATCGGCGATGATCACGACCGCGGCGTCATCGGGCACTTTCGGATCCGCCAGGTCGAGCACCCAGGGCTTCACGATCACATAGTTCTTCTCGAGGATCGCCTTGAGTGCGTTGGCGGTGCGACCGGCAGGGCCGACTTCCGCGGCGGCACCGATGCTGAGTTCGCCATGACCCTGAGTGAAGTAGACGACCGGCTTGACGGCGTTGGCTCCGAGAAAGAGCACTTCACGCATCAGCTTGGATTCACCGACGAAGGTGTCCTTGCCGCCACGACCGCGGGCGTCGGCCCCTTCGACTCCGAACAGATCGCGGATGGTAAAAAACGCGGTGCGGTTGTCGTCGTCGGTCGCGACCAGCAGCACCCAGTAACTGTCGAAGTTGTACTGCGTGTACTTGGTCTGCAGCCGCTCGATCTCGTCCTTGTCGCGGCTGATCGACAGCGGCTTCACGGCGACGCGGGCGGGATTCGCTTCCTGCGTGGCGTCGAGCAACCGCCGCACGTCGCTCGACTCGCGATCGCGGTCGGGGATGTTGGTGTAGATGGTGATCGACTGATCGAGCGTGGCGAGGTACTTCTTGGTGCCTTCGGTGAGCGAGTAGAAGCCGCTCTCCGTGGTGTCGAGTTTGGCGGGTAGCCGCTGCGTGAGCACAATGTTGACGGCGAGCAGAGCAAAGAGCAGCAGCAGCGCCGAGAGCCCGAGGTTGGTGCCGTAGATGAGCCGGCGGATGGCGGGATTGTTCCGCTCCTCGGCCCGGGCTGGCTGCATGCCGAGGAACATGATCGCCGCCCCGAGCACGACGACCGCGACGGGGATCAGCACCTTGTAGGCCTCTTTCGTGTCGCCGCCGTCGAGCCAGAGGCTGATGCTCTCGAACCAGAGAATGAACAGCCCGAAGCCAAAGAGCATGACCGTGCCACCGTAAAGCGCCCCGAAGGCGAGCAGGCCTTTCATCGCGCTGAGTTCGCGCTCGCGGGTGCTGAGCAGGTCGCGACCCATCATCGTCCAGGCGGCAATGACCACGGCGATGGCGGCACCGATGATCCCCGCCAGCGCGTAGGCCACGTGCTCTGCACGGTGCGGGTTGAACGCCGCGGAGATGGGATTCGGATTCTCCGCAGTCGGCTCAACCAGTTGCGGCGTCGCCGCGAAGAAGGCGCTGCGGCCGTAGACCCCGACCGGGATCAGGCTCAGCAGGCCGATCACCAGCACGATGGTCGCCATCATTTCCGGCACAATCTTGAACTGTTTCGCAGGCGCGTCCATTAGCCCCACTTTCGCGCTTCGAGCACTTTGACGGTCAGGAAGAGCCAGAAGATCCCAAGCGATGCGTAGGTGATGCCCTGCGCGATCGGCAGCACTCCGCTGAGGGCCTGCTGCCAGAGTGCGAGGAAATCGAGCCGGGCGACCAGTGCCTGCAGCCCGCGGCCGAGGTCGTACTGCTTGATCATCAGTGTGAGCAGCAGAAAGAGCATCCCGGCGAAGGTCAGGACCGCGGCGACGATCTGGTTATTGGTCAGGCTGGAGAAGAAGAGGCCCATGCCGACGAACGCAATACCGCAGAGCCCGACGGCGAGGTAGTAGCTGAGCAGCGGGCGATAGTCGAAGCCGACAGTGCTCTCCGCGCGGAGGCCAATGAGATAGAGCCCCGCGGGGGCAAACGTCAGCATGTACATCAGCCAGCACGCGACAAACTTGCTCATTACGATGGAGAACTCGCTGACAGGAGCCGTCAGCAGGACTTCGAGCGTGGCGTTCCGCTTCTCCTCGCTGAACGCCCGCATGGTGATCGCCGGGACGATGAAAAGCGCGGCGATCGCCGCGATGATCTCGAAGGAGATGTTGAAGCTCAGGATCGGCTCCGGCACGCCGCCGGGGTAACGGTCGAGGATAGTGAGAAAATTGGCATAGCCCAGCGACGCCACGAGTGCGGAGCCGCCGAGCAGGATGTAAGCAATGGGCGAGTAGAAGAACGATGTGATCTCACGTCGGGTGAGGGCGATGAAGGCACTCTCCGACACGCAAGCGAGTGCCACAGCGAGTTGGAGCAGGCCGATGAGGCCGAGCAGCAGGCCGGAGGGCACGAAGTAGTTGGCGGGCGTCGTGGAGCCGGCTTTGGCGAAGCAGGCATACAGGAACACGCCGGCAAAGCTGAGGCCGAACGCGATCAGACCCACTCGGGCGATGAAGCCCGCCCGCCGGGCTCGCCAGCCCCAGACGGCGACGCCGAGGAACGCGAGGATCAGGAGCACGCGAGCCGAGACTTTCCAGGGATCTCTTTTCTGAAACGCATCGTGAATAGCCGCGGGGCCATCGTACAGCACCGTCGGCCAGATCGCCTTGGCGAGGGCGTAGGCAAATGCGAACCCGCCGAGGATTCCGAGGCCGACGCTGAGGTGGAACCCCACGCCCTGGCTGCTGTCGCTGCTGGCGAGGAACGCGCCGAGATAGGCCAAGCTGACCAGTGCGAGCACAACGCCGGGGCCGACCAGGAACGCAGGTTGAGCAATCCCCGCGGCGACGGCACCCAGGCTACCGAGGCCGCCGATGGCCAGCCAGACGAGCAAAGTGATATTGCGGAAGTTGGCGTCAGTCTCGTGCTGGAGCGTGGCGTTCAGCAGTGCGAGGCCGAACAGCGCGAGCAGCGGGGAGATGAGCGAACCCGCACCGCTGAAGCTCTCGCGGCCCGTCAATGCAAGAATGCCTGTGAGCACGAACGCGGCGGTGATCAAGTAGCCGAGGAAGGTGTAAGACCGACGGAACTCGAAGTCGCCGTCGCGGTGGGCGTGGTAGAGCAGCAGTGCGGCACCGATGGCGGCGCTGAAATAACCACCGCTCGTGCCGACGAACCGCGGGCCATATTGATTGGCGATGATGGCGATGGTGCCGAGCAGCAGCAAGCCGAGGCCGGTCGCGCCGAGCATGCGGGCGACGGTCGGCTCCTCGCTGCGGGTCTCCGACGGCGCGAGTTCAGTGCGGGGTTCGAGCGTGGTCATAGTCTCCAATTCCCGAGAGCGAACGCATCACTCTCCGCGGACGCTGGTGCGCATGTAGATGTCTTCGAGTTTTTCGCGGCGCAGCTCGATCCGCCGCACGGCGTGGCCCGCGGCAAAGAGCGCACTCGCCGCGGCTTCACGCAGATCGTGACCCGTGTCCGCTTTCAATTCGAGGCCCACCAGGCCGGGCTCTGCTGGCTCCACCGGCACCTCCATCACGCTCACCACATTGGGCAGCTTCCGCAACGCGCGATCGACGGTCTCGAATGCGCCTCTGGTCTCGATGACAATCAGCGGCACCTGAGCACGGATGTCGGAGAGACGGCCGTCGAACTTGATCGTGCCGCGATTGATGATGATCACGCGGTCGCAGACCTTCTCCACGTCGGGCAGGTGATGGCTGGAAAAAAGCACCGTGTGCTGACCGCCGAGGTCGCGGATACTGGCGAGCGTCTCTTCCTGCTGGACGGGGTCGAGACCGGAGAGGGGCTCATCCAGAATCAGCACTGGCGGCTCAGCGAGCAGCGTGTCGGCGAGCCCCACGCGCTGGCGATAGCCTTTGGAGAGCGTGCCCAGCAGGCGGCGACGGACTTCCTTGATGCGGCAGCGATCGAGTACGTGATCGAGTCGCGAGGTCCGCCGGGACCGTTCGACGCCTTTGAGCTTGGCGCGGTAGATGAGATATTCATCGACACGCATTTCGGGATAGAGCGGCACGCTCTCGGGGAGATAACCAAGCCGGCGGCGGACCTCGTCGGATTCGTACATGACATCGAAGCCGGCGACGGACGCCAGCCCGGAGCTTGCGGGCATGAACGTGGTCAGCACGCGCATGGTGGTGGACTTGCCCGCGCCGTTGTTGCCGAGGAAACCGACGAGCTCGCCGGGAGCGACGTTGAACGAGATGCGGTCCACGGCCTTGACCGTGCCGAAAAACTTGCTGAGATCGCTCACCTGTATCGCGTGCGTCATGCAGGCAGGATAGCAGCGTGAGCGGAAGTGAGTAGTGTGCCGGGCGGTGTCGCCCCTCAGTTGTTCTCTTTGGGCTCTTTCGGGGCGTCGGGTTTGCGCTTGCTGGCGGCGCGGTAGATCCAGCGTTCGCCGCCGAGGCCGCCGTTGTCCTCCGGCTTGATGTCGCCGGTCCGCGGTGTGCCCGCTGCCGTTGGCTTGAAGAAATCGAGTTGCAGCGTTTTGGTCTTCACGAGTTGACCGCCGTCCGAAGTCGGCTCAACGACCAGGCCATCGCTCAGCCCACTGACGTAGACACTGAAGCGGTTGGTCTTCGCGGCCCGCTCGGGGACGTCGGTCCAGATCGCGATGCCCGAGATGTAACGAGGGAAGGAGTCTTCCTTCGTCATCGGGATTTTGTCTTTGCTGATCCCGATAGTCGATTTCATCTTGAGCACGCCGGTAGGGTCTTCGAGGGCGTCGATCGCCTTGAAGATCGCCGGCTGGGGCTCGTCCTTGTGGGTCGTGTTCAGATCCTTGGTGACGAGCTCGAACACCGGCACGATCAACTGCGGATTCTCGGTGCGGTTGTAGACCTGGAAGGGCATGTACCAGACGACCTTCTGACCGCCGCCGGGGACATCGACGGTGACGATGCGGGGCGGTTTGTAGCGGAAGTGCAGTGTCCAGATGCCGCCCTTGTCACCGGGGGCCGGGGAGGGCTCGACTTCGCGGTAATCATCGGCGGCGCGGAGGCTGCCGAGTGTGACAGCGGTGAGAGCGAAGGCGAGCAGAAAGCGCATGGCGGAACCTCAAAAGCTATATCGACCATAACCGGCATTCGGGCCACGGGCAAGAGCGATGGCCCCAAGCCGAGCGCGGAAGTGCCGGCTAGTCGTACTACATCCGATACGGTTTGCCCGTTGGCGGGGATCGCAGCGATTCGACCGATTTTCCGGCGGAGCGGCTATCATAACCGGATGCACTATGCGGCCGCCATCAGCCAGAACCCGGACAGTCTCGAGGCCCTTGGGGAGATCATGGCCTGTGCCACGACTCTCGACGGCCCGCCCGATCTGGCCACGCTCTTCTTCTCACCGCAGCACTCCGAGTACGCTGCCGAGATCGTCAGAGAGTTCGCCGCAAAGGTCCCGGCCAAAGCGGTGATTGGCTGCAAGGGCGAGGCCATTGTCGGGCCCGGCGTCGAAGTGGAATCGGCACCAGCCATGAGCGTCTGGCTTGCCCACTTCGGTGGTCGCGTGCAGGTCGAACCCTTCCGCCTTGAGCCGATGGAAACACCCGACGGCCTGAGCCTGCTCGGCTGGCCCGACGCCATCGATGAGATCGATCCCGCCAACGCGGCCATGATGGTCTTCGCCGACCCGTACACGTTTCCGCTCACCGAGCTATTCTTCCCGCGAATCCTGGAAGAAGCACCGGGCCTGCCGGTCGTCGGCGGTATGAGCAGCGGCAGCACGGGGCCGGGGCAGACCCTGCTCGTGCATCAGGACACAGTCGTCACGTCCGGCGCCGTCGGCGTGCTGATGAACGGACCCGCGCGCTGGCGCACGGTCGTCAGTCAGGGCTGCCGACCGATCGGGCGGCCACTCGTCGTCACACGGGGCCACGAAAACGTCATCGAGGAAATCGGCGGTCAACCCCCACTGGCCTACCTGCAGGATCTCTTCAGCACTCTGACCGCTGCGGATCAGGCGCTGATGCAGAAGGCCCTGCACATCGGCATCGCCATCAGCGAATACAAGGAGCATTTCGAGCGTGGCGATTTTCTGATCCGCAATCTCGCTGCAATCGATCGCGGCAACGGTGCCATTCACATCACTGACCGCGTTCGCGTCGGTCAGACGATTCAGTTTCAGGTCCGCGATGCCGCCACGGCCGACGACGATCTGCGCTCGCTACTGCGGAATGAGAAGCCTGCGAGCGGGGCACTGCTCTTCACCTGCAATGGCCGCGGCTCGCGCCTCTTCGGCACGCCGCACCACGACGCCGCCTGCCTTCGTGACGAGCTTGGCGACATCCCCACCGCCGGATTCTTCGCCGCCGGCGAACTCGGCCCCGTCGGCGGCGTCAACCACATCCACGGCTTCACTGCCAGCGTGGTGCTGTTCGAGTAGTCACTTCTTCTTTGGCGGAAGCAGCGGCGACCAAGGCTGAGCGATCGGGTTCGGTGACTTCGTCGATTCCGTGTGGACCCGTCGCACATAGTCCGCGAGCGTCATTGCACCCTGTGGCGCGTTTTTGCTCTGGGTGATGAGCAGGCCGTAGTCGCGGACGTAGGCGTCGTAGCGGCCCTGACTGCCTTCCAACATGCCGCCCTGGTGCGAGGGACTTGAGAAATCGTCGAGGATGAGTTGCAGCCACGCCGCGAAGGTCTGCTCGCCATTGAGCGGCCCGACCAGCGGTGGTTTTTTGACGTAGTCACTCTTTGCGGTGTCCGGCAGCCGTATCGTCAGGCCGCTGCTACTGCCACCCAGTGCCTCCATCGCGTCGGCCAGGAGCAGCGGCTTGAGATCGAGCTTGATCTTCCGGTCGACGAGGGCGCGAAGCTTGTCGGCTGCCGTGCCGGATGGGATGGTGCGGTCGAGAATTGCCGCAGTGAGCAGGCTTGAACGCAGGAGCGTGGAGTCAAAGGACGAGGCGTTCGTGACGGTCTTCGGCACGGTGCCCTTTGCGGCCTGGAGCTCGGCAGTCGCGGTGTCGAGTTCGGCTTTTGCAGTTCGCAGTGCCGTTTCGGCCGCTGTCAACTGCGGGGACGACGCAGTCCCGGCCTCGTGCAGCACTTTCACCTGCTCGAAATTCTTCTCAGCCGCTGCGACCTGCAGTTTGCCCATCTGCACCTTCGTATAGAGTGCCGTGACCTTCTGCGCCACCAGCAGTTTTGCTTGCTCGAGCTCCGCATCCGCGACCATCCGCTTTGCCTCGGCGATCTTCACATCAGGATGGTTTTTCAGCGCCGCTGCGACTGCCTCCTCGACACTCCCAGCCGGCGGCTGTGGTCCTGCTGTGGTGTCGAACAGTGTCACCGTCGCCGCGAGCGCCAGTGGATCTGCGGGCGGCTGAGCCATCAGGCTCCACGACAGTGCCAGACTAAGAACCACGGTTTTCATGAGCAATCTCCTTGGAAATTGAGGATTTCATCGACATCAGCAGCCACGAATCGCTCGCGGTGACTTCCTGCTCCACCTGGCTTGCGGCATTCAGATGCAGACGATAGCAGCGGCTGGCCTGGGGAAAATCGCGGGCCGCCAGATACAGATCGCCGGCTTCGCGATAGTGTTTCGCGACCTCGGTTTTGTCGTCCGCGAGTTCGGCGAGCAGTTCGAGTTCCGCCGCCGTCCGCGGCACCGGCGCGATGGGCTTCACGACGGGTGCGGGAGCGACCTGCACCTCGACAATTTCGCGCTCGATCCGCGGCGGC
>JBGSSZ010000049.1:0-7071 GCA_041736785.1 Limnoglobus sp. | reverse complement strand
TGCATTTCCCTCCATGGCCGCCGCGATCAAGCATTTCGAGTCAGAATGACCGCCGCTACCGCGTGAAAATCACCGAGCCTGCACCCAGCAGCATTTCCAGCGTCTGAATCGGCAGGGCCGCGGGGTTGATCATCAATTCATTATGCAATTTGAATTGTGCCCGACGGCCCGAGGGATCAATGACACTCATATACACCGGCACGGTGCCGAAATGATTTTTCAACACGCCCTTCACGCTGTCAAGCTTGGCAATCACTTCCTCATCATCCGTGTATTTCATTTTCAGGAGCAGTGCCTTGGTCATCTCGCGCTGAGCCTGCTCAAGACTGATGACGCGCTTGACAATGAGATCGCCGCCGCCGCCGACATCACGACGCTCGACGACACCCTCAAACAAAAGAATAGCATCATCGGTCACTTCATGCTTATACCGCTGATATTCGTCGCTCCAGAGAATTGCCTTCACCTGTCCACTGAAGTCTTCAAGTTGGAACATGGCCCAGCGTTTGCCGCTCTTCTGCGCGGTGCGCTCGGAAAAACCGACGACCATCCCCGCCAGCAGGCAGGTGGCATTGGTTGGGAGTTTGTGCACGGCACCGGCATCGGTCGTGCGAAAGCGGCGAAGTTGCTCCTCATACTGTGCCAGCGGATGCGAGGAGATGTAGAAATCGAGAGCTTCCTTTTCATATTTTAGCTTTTCAAGCTCGGGCCATTCCGGGATGTCGGGCAGCCCATAACCAGTGCCGTGCATGATGCCAAGATTGTTGCTGCCATCGTCGTCAGCACTCATGATGTCGAAGAAACTCTTCTGACCGCGCTTGCGATCCTGATTGCGCTGCTCGGCGGCATCGAACGCATTGCCGACAGCAAGAAGGAGAGCCGCCCGTCGGCCAAAGGCGTCCATCGCGCCCGCCTTGACGAGTCGCTCGACTGCCGCTTTGGGCACGGAGCGGCCGTCGACGCGTTCGGCGAATTCGTAGAGATCCTTAAAGCGGCCATCCTTGGCGCGGGCCCGCACAATTTCCTCGGCAGCACCGCGGCCCACACCTTTAATCGCAGTCAGGCCGAAAGTAATCTGCCCGTCCACGACATCGAATCCCGGTTGACCAGCATTGATATCTGGCGGCAGCACATCCACACCGAGCCGCCGAGCGTCAGCGATGTGGTCCACCATCACATCGCGTTTGTTCGCATCGTCGATTTCGCTGGTCAGGTTTGCCGCCATAAACTCAGCACAATAATGCGCTTTTAAGTATGCCGTCTGATAGCCAATCTGCGCATACGCAGCCGTATGAGACTTATTGAAACCATAGCCGGCGAAGAACACGATCTTATCAAAGATGTCCTCAGCAATGGCTTTGCCGACGCCCTGCTGTTGACAGCCCGCGAGGAAATCACTTCGCGTGCCGTCAATCTTTTCCTGTATCTTCTTGCTGATGGCCTTGATACAGGCGTAGGCCTTGGACAGTTCGATACCGCCGAGGCGGTTCAGGATGCGCATGATCTGTTCCTGATAGACCATGACGCCGTAGGTTTCGTCGAGAATCTCTTTGAGGATGGGATGCGGATAATCCCAGGTTTCGCGGCCGTTCTTGCGATTCACATAGCTGTCAACCATACCGCCGCCGAGCGGACCGGGGCGATACAACGCCAGCACGGCAATCAGGTCGCGGATATTGTCGGGCTTCATCCGCTTGAGCAGTTCGCGGATGCCTTCACTTTCGAGTTGGAATACGCCCTTGGCATCACCGCGCTGCAGAAGCTCATATGTCTTCCGATCATCAAGCGGGAACTTCATCGGATCAATATCGATGTTGCGAGTACGCTTGATCAGCTTGACCGCGTTGTCCAGGACTGTGAGGTTTCGCAGCCCGAGAAAGTCCATTTTCAGCATGCCGACTTTTTCGAGGTCGCCCATCTCCCACTGCGTGGTAATGGCGGCGTCGCCGTTGGCACTATTCTCATCGCCATCGCTTTTGCGGGTGCTCTTCTGGACGGGGACGTAGTCGGTGATCGCTCCGTTGGCGATAACCACGCCGGCCGCGTGGGTGCCAACGTTGCGGTTGTTGCCCTCGAGCTTCATTGCAATGTCGATCCAGTTCTGCGTCTGAGCACCGGAGTCGTATTCTCGTTTGAAATCGGGCACTCCCATCGCATCCTTCAGACTCTGTGCGATCGTGCCTTTCATTGGCACTAATTTGCACAGTGCATTGACGCGATCGAGCGGGATATCCAGCACGCGACCGACATCCTTGAGTGCCGCCTTCGCCGCGAGTGTGCCAAACGTTCCGATCTGCGCCACGCTCTCCTTGCCGTATTTTTCCTTCACGTAATTGATCACCATCTCGCGACGGTCCTGGCAGAAGTCGATATCAATATCCGGCGGCTCGGTCCGGTTCACATCCAGGAAGCGCTCGAATAATAAATCATACTCGAGCGGGCAGACGTGACTGAGATAGAGCGCGTAGGCGACGATCGCGCCGCAGCCGCTGCCGCGGGCCGTGCTGGGAATCCCCTGCTCGCGGGCATAGCGGACAAAGTCCCACACGATGAGAAAATAGCCGGCGTAGCCCATTTTCTTGATCACATCCAACTCAATTTCCAACCGCTCGCGGACAGCGGTGTTGAAACCGTCGCCGTACCGCTCGCGGCAACCAATTTCACAAAGCTCGCGCAGATAATCGTCCGCGCTCTCGCCTTTCGGTGTCGTAAAAACGGGGAAGTGCCGCCGTTTGAAATCGATCTGAACATCACACTTGTCAGCAATTTCCTGACTGCGGGAAACAGTGTCTTCCTGGTCGGGAAATAACTGATACATATCATCCGCGCTGCGGACATAATACGGGCTCTTCATCCGCTCCTGCGGATAGACCGGATGATCTTTATTGTGTTTGCGGCCGGTATTGATGCAGAACAGTACATCGTGCGCAATGGCATCTTCGGCACAGAGATAGTGAGCATCCGCCGTCGCCACCATCGGTACACCCATGCGATCGGCAATGCGGATCGTCGCTGCCGTGCAGACGTCCTGCGCTCCGAGTCCGTTGTTCTGAATCTCGAGATAGAAATCCTCTTTGAACACATCCGCATACCAGGCCACTAATTCCTCGGCCTGTTTGGGTTTGTCTTTGAGGATGTATTGATTCATTTCCCCGGCCATGCAGCCGCTGAGGACAATCAGACCTTCGCTGTATTCTTCCAACAGCTTGAGGTCGATGCGCGGCGCGTAGTAGAAACCTTCGAGAAACGCCTTGCTGGAGAGCTTGATCAGATTGTGAAATCCGGTGGTATTTTTGGCCAGCAGTGTGAGGTGATAGTAGTTGTCGCCGCTTTCGTGTTTTTTCTTTTCGCGGCGATCGCCGGGAGCGACGTATGCCTCATAGCCGATGACGGGATTGATGCCCTGTTTGCGGCACTCGGCGTAGAACTCGATCGCGCCATAGAGGTTGCCGTGGTCGGTGATCGCGCACGCCGTCATCCCCAGCGACTTGGTCTGCGCGACCAGCTCGGGAATGCGGTTGAACCCGTCCAACAGGGAATAATGGGTGTGGCAGTGAAGGTGGGCGAAGGGGCGTGCCATGGCGGAGTCCTCCCGATTCAGAATTCAGCGATTCCCGCGTTGCCAGTTTATGCCTGCGGCGAGCACGTTCCCGGCTTGATTTTTCCCCGACTGCGGGTATGCAGGGCGGCAGTGCGAGGTGGCAATGAATCGCCGCATGGCCTTGATTTTCAGCTTGTTCACCCTGACCGGCTGCATGACTTCGCAGTTGCGGGTGCAGCACGCCCAGCGCGAGCAATCCGTCGCCAAGAGACCGACTGCGAAATTCGGCGAGCTGGTCTCCAAGCCGGGCGAGACGGTTTTGAAGCACCCACCGCCGGAAACGGAGCCAGCCAGCCTGTTCCCGGTCAAGCGCGACGAAGTGGTGCCGCAAGCGATCCACACGCTGATGACGCCGACTCCAGTGGCCGATCCGCCATTGGTAGCCGCACTGCGGGAGTATCTCGCCGGGCGCACCGAACTCGCCGTCGACAAGATCAAAGGTCTGGACCTCGCCAACCAGGAACAGATTCTGCGCCTGCTGCCGGCACTTGCTCACGCGAGCCGGGCGGATTTGAGTCTGCCCAGCGACGCCGCGGTGCTGTCGAGTCAGGTGGAGAGTGCCGCGGAGGCCGCCGCGAAGCTTTGTCCGCTCAAGATCCGCAAAGCCTGTTTTGCCTGGCGTGTGTCGCAGTTTGGCGTCTATGATCCGGTGCCGCCGAAGCACACGTTTCTGCCCGGCGGCTGCGGCATGCTCTATCTCGAACTGCAGAACGCACCAAGTCTGCCTGCTGATTTGCCCGCCGGTGGCCGAGGCTACGTCACCCGCCTCAGTGGCAACATCAGTTGGCTCGATGCCGAGGGCCGTGCGGTGGGTGTCGCGAAACCGCTGGAGCAGACGGAGTTCGCCCGCAGCCCGGTGCGCGACTACTTTTTGAAGATTGAGTTCGATGTACCGCAGCAGCCGGGGACTTATTCGCTGGTGGTCAATCTGCTCGATCCTACGTCGAAGCGTCGGGTGAAGCAGTCGGTGGAATTGAAGGTCGGATCGTGAACCCACCGGTTCCGGGAGTTGTCACTTCCCCGCGGCGCGTTATAAAGAATGGACAAGGGAATTTAGCTCAGTTGGTAGAGCGAACGACTGAAAATCGTTAGGTCCCCGGTTCAAGCCCGGGAATTCCCACTGACGAAAAGCCTGACGCCGAAGCAGTTTGCTTACCTCTCGATGGTCGGGAGTGGCGGCCCCAAACGCTGGATTCTGCGGAAGACTTCCGCAAAACCGCGAGGGGACTATGCCACGGCCCAAGAACAGCGTTCCAACTTACCGACGTCACAAGCAATCTGGTCAAGCTATCGCGACGGTTCGCGCCTCGAACGGTCAACGGAAAGACGTGCTGCTCGGCGAACACAACTCGCCTCAGTCCCACGAAGCCTATCGCCGACGACTGGCGGAGCTCGACCAACACCGCGGCGACGTTGTCTCTTCAGCCCCAGCGACTCTGAGCGTCAACGAAGTCTTGGTCCGCTTTTGGCATCACGCGAAAGTACACTATCGGCATCCCGATGGCCGACCGACGAGCGAGATCAACAACTACAAACTCTCGCTAAAGCCATACCGCGAACTCTACGGAATGACGCGCGAACGAATTTGGGCCGCTAGGGCTCAAAGCTGTGCGGTCGCGTTCCGGGAACGACGCGGTGGGCTGGTTCATCCCGGATCACAGAGTGCCTACAGTGACCTGATAGGTGGTGATAGCTGATGAGT
Source organism: Limnoglobus sp. (assembly GCA_041736785.1). Taxonomy (GTDB): domain Bacteria; phylum Planctomycetota; class Planctomycetia; order Gemmatales; family Gemmataceae; genus JBGSSZ01. The sequence continues at coordinate 1,768 of JBGSSZ010000049.1, read as the reverse complement.
GCCCGCGCGAAGATGAACCGGAAGGCCGAAGCGCTCATAGCTGCCCTCCGCACGGAACGCACCCAGGTTCTCGCAGCAGCCAAGGCCGGCATCAGCGAAGCAACGGCACAACGCTGGCTCCGTGATCCTCGATTCCAGGCCGCTTACCGACACGCTCGCCGCTTGATTGTGGAGTCTGCCGTGGGCAAGCTTCAGCGCACCGCCAGCAAGGCTGTTGATGTTGGTCTGGGCGCAGGTCGAGGGTCGTGGTGGAAGCTGAGGGCTCGCTCCTTGCCGAAGTTCGAGTCGTTGTTGCAGTTGGACTTGGAAGCGGGCGTTTTGGCCATGTCAGGTTTTGATTCTCTGCGAGTGCTGAAAGAAAGAATGCGTACTGGCAACACCGGCGTTTGCTATCCTCGTGACCTGCCGAAGCCGGCCACCTTCTTAGCGGGGAATGGTAGAGTCTGTTGCACAACCGTGAACGAACGTGATGTCGTGGGAAATCCGAAAAGGAAATCGCTACTACTACCACGCTGAGCGTCTCTGTAGCCGCGTGGTCAATACCTACGTTGGATCAGGTGAACATGTCGAACTGGCACTGCAAGTACGCAGGAGCGAAAAACTTCGCGCATGCCTAGACCGGGAGGATGAACTTGAAGCGGCTGAGCGTGAGAGCAAGCAAGAACAGAAAACGGTGAGTTCGCTGGCGAAAATCATCGCAGCTTCTGAGGAAGCATTGAGACGGGCGGGCTATCAGCAACACAAAGGCCAATGGCGCCGACGACGAGGCATCACTATGAAAGCTCTCAAGCCAACCCTCAAGCGTTCTAACCGAATGGGACGACGCTCGACTTCCGCCACCGGTCGGCGGCCTCAGCTCTCGGGCTCGTAAAAAAGATGCCACCAGTGATGCCTTTGGTCAACGAGGACTTGACCCGGAATCCCGAGCTTGCCAGGCGCTGGGGTGATTTGGCTCACGTCACACTGACCAGCTTTCTGGATAGCGTGAAATGGAACTCGCTGCGTGGTAAGCAAGCGATTCGGAACCGTGTCGACGAACTCCGACATGCATTGGCCGGTCCAACTCCCAATGCAATCGAAGCGCTGCTCGCTGAGCGGGCGGCGCTCTGCTGGCTTGATGTCTACCTCTGTGACTACGCGGCGATCGCCTCGGCTCCCGGCTTTGTTCACCAGCCAGCGTTTGAAGCTCGCGATCGGCGACGCAGCCGCGCGGATCGGCGATTCCTTAATGCTCTCAAGACGCTGGCCGTAGTTCGCAGATTGAAATTGCCCGATCTGCTTGCGGTAGTACAAGTCAATGAACCACGCTGACCAGATTGCCGCGATCGGCGCAGCAGCAGTTCCAGTCCCTTCGCGACGGTGCGTTCCTGGCTCGTCGCGAAAACGTCCTCGTCTTCGGCAAACCCGACTGCGCAAAAACGAACGCCATCGCAGCGGTGGCCGAGCAATCGTGCTCCAGGGGCACCCGTGTGCGGCGAAGTTGCCGAGCGAAGCTCAGTCGGGCGATCCGCCGCCGACGATCCATCAGGTGGCTGAGTTGCCGCCGAACTTCGCCCAGGTGACGCAGCACGAAGGCCACACGCGCTCTGGCACCGCTTCAAGAACGGCGAGATCGAACGTCCGCGGCTCATCGAAATGATGAATCCGCACATCGCCGCGCTGACGCAGTTGTACGACGACGGGAGTGGCAGCCGCGACGCCACGCTCGCCCGTTTCTGCACGCGGCTGCTCGGCCAGGTGGAGCGGCACTGGCTCTTCGTGCTCGCCG
>JBGSSZ010000048.1:0-1960 GCA_041736785.1 Limnoglobus sp. | reverse complement strand
CGCCTGCGGGCACACCTGGTTGCCAATCACGTTCGGGTGCTGCGGATCCACGCCGGCGGCGAATTTCACGATGAGAAGTACACCCGCAAATGGCTGACGATCATCCAACGCTCGCCACGCGTGCGGTTCTACTGCTACACCCGAAGCTGGCAGGTCCCGGCGATCCGTGACGTGCTCGAACAGATGGCTGCGGAGCCGAACCTGCAACTCTGGTACTCGGTCGATCGGGACAGCGGCATACCCGAGGTCGTGCCACCCCGCATTCGACTTGCCTGGCTGATGACCGATGCCGATGACGTGCCACCCCGGAGTGTGGATCTCATCTTCCGCCCCCACAACCTGCGTCGGCTGCCGCTGACGCAGATCGCTGGCAGTCCCGTCTGCCCCGCCGAGGATGGCATCGAACGGACGAATCCGATGACCTGCGACCGCTGCAAGACCTGCTGGCAGGCACCAAGCCACGATGAAGTGCCGACGGCAGTCGTGCCGCTCGCGTTGATACCGTAGTCACCACGGACAGGAGGATTGATGTTCGCGTTTCCCCGTTCAGCCGCCCGCCGACTGCGACTGCTCGCCCGCAAGAGTGTTGTCGGCAGACCACGTGGCCCGGCACCCCCGGTCGGAGTCTCTCCCGATCGTGGCGGCATCACGATGGCTGTCGCATCCGCGGACGTGACGGTCGCCCAGCACCTGCCGGGAGCAGCAACTCTCACGACACCGTTTCAGTTGCCGATGGACGCTCTGGAGTGCGTCGAGGGAGCCGGCGACACCGCCGTTCAGTGCGCAGCAAGTGGCAGTGATCACGTCACGCTGAACTGGACCGACCGAGGCCTGCCGCGGTCGCAGAGATTCAGCGTCCCGAAGTCGCCACCTCTGGTATTGCCCTCGCTGCCGAAGACGCTGATACCGGTGCCTGTGGAGTTGCTGCAAGCACTCCACGAAGCTGGTCGCTGCACGGCTCGGGAGGCCAATCGCTACGCCCTGCAACGAGTCCAGATCCGCGGCCGGGCCGGCGAAGTCATCGGCACCGACTCGTACTTCGTCTATCGCCGCGAAGGGTTTCATTTTCCTTTTGCTCAGGATCTCCTCGTGCCGGCGGTGCCGCTCTTCGGTCTCGATGAGTGGAGCCAGGCGAGTTCGATCCGCGTCGGCCGGACTGATCAACATCTCGTGGTCGTCGCAGATGCGGTGACTGTGTTTCTGACGGTTGACACGGTTGGTCGTTATCCCGATGTCGCCAGCGTTGTGCCCAAAGGCCCAGCGACGGCCACGCTCACCCTCGATCCCGAGGACGCTCTGTTCCTGCTCGACGCGTTGCCGACGCTGCCGGGCAACGACGAGCAGCATCAGTCCGTGACGCTCGATCTGTCACCCGGCGCAGCCGGTGTCATTCGTGCGAAAGCCGGGAAAGCCAAGTCCGTCGTTGAAGTCCATCTGCCGCGTTCGACGGTGAAGTCCGGACCGCTGCGGATTGCCCTCGATCGCCGCTACCTGATCCGCATGCTCACGCTCGGCTGCTGCAAGCTCCGGGCCTACAGCGATCACCGGCCACTCGTAGCCACGGCGCCGTCGATCACCACCGTGCTCATGCCGGTCGATGCCGATCTCATCGTTCCGCCGTCGCCGCACACGCAGGTGCTGACGCCGGATGTCCCCACGCAACTCTCACCCGCAAGGAGTACCCCGATGAAGACCCCCGAACCCACAACCAACAACCACGACGGCGAAGCACTCGATCCGATCGCGGAAGCCGACGCACTCCGCAGCGCGCTCGGCGAAGCGCACCACCGGCTCAGCCGACTCTTAGCCGCGCTACGGCTGAAGAAGAAAGAGCAGAAGGCATTGAGCCAGGTCTGGTCGTCGCTCAAGAGCCTCAACCTCGGAGCACGCAATGACTGAGCCCTACACCCGGCTGGCCCGGGACCGACTACAGCAGCTTGCGTCGACGCTGGCGACTCTG
>JBGSSZ010000473.1:0-4997 GCA_041736785.1 Limnoglobus sp. | reverse complement strand
GCGGCACGGCGTCGGGCAGCATCAGCCCCGCGAGCACGTGAACGATCCGGGCCAGCAGCAGAAAGCTCAAGAGTGTCCAGATCGCCACGCTGGTCGCATGCGGCACCAGGCCGGGGTGATCCACGCCCATCGGCGCGTCCGCCAGCGGGACCATCAGCACAGCAAACGCGGGCGGATAAGTGTAGTGGTAGCCGTTGTTGTCCGTGGCCTGATAGATGTCGCCGCCGGTCAGCACGGCGTACGCCGCCCGAGTGTAGCAGTTGAGGTCGGTCTTGCGGGTGTTCTGGAACGCACCGCGAAGCTCGACCATGACGCCAAACGCGACGAGGACGAGAGCGACAAACGCCAGCCCTAGCTTCTCACCGCGGTAGAGTCGCGCCGAGCCGGGTTGTTTCCAGGCGTCGATGTCGGGGCGCAATATCATGCGCATCTGATCGTCGGAATATCACAGCCGCACTACTGTAAGTTGTCAGGGCCGTGAAAAATTCAATGTCTTCGCCTGCCATTCCGTCAGCCTCTTCCCGATCCACCTGACAATCCCAGCGCGCTGAACTTGCCTGTCATGTCCATAACTCCTGTTATTGCAACGTCTTGAGACATTGTGCATTGCAAGGGCATGGGAGTTGCTCTAAGCCGTGACACGCACTCTGGAGCACCGCGATCATGGCCCTGCGACCCCTTGGCGACCGAATCATTGTCCGCCGCGAAGCGACCGACGAAAAAACCACCGGCGGGCTCTTCCTGCCCGAGAACGCCAAGAAGAAGCCGCAGCGCGGTACCGTCATCAGCGTCGGTCCCGGCCGCATGAACGACGAAGGCATCCGCACACCGCTGCAGGTCAAAGCCGGCGACACCGTGCTCTTCACCGCCTGGGCCGGCGACGAATTCAAAGACAAGAAAAACAAAGACGACCTGCTCGTGATGCACGAATCGGATGTGCTCGCAGTCGTCGGCTAAATCGGGTCTGGGGTCTGTCGGGTATCGGGTCTGGTGCAAAGTCGCCAGACCCGATACCCGATACCCGAAAAATCAAACCAACCGGCGTCATGGCAATTGAAGGGCGTGATCCCATTTCGGGCCTGTACCCTTCTTTCGCGAAATCATGAAGCCTTTTACGGAGTGATGTTTCTATGGCGAAGCAAATTGCATTTGATCAGGAAGCCCGCGAGGCGATGAAGAAAGGCATTGGCAAGCTCGCCAAAGCCGTCAAGGTCACGCTCGGGCCCAAGGGCCGCAATGTGATCATCCAGAAATCCTTCGGCAGCCCGACCGTCACCAAAGACGGCGTGACCGTCGCCAAGGAAATCGATCTGCCCGATCACTACGAGAACATGGGCGCCCGCATGGTCCGCGAGGTCGCCTCGAAGACCAGCGACGTCGCCGGCGACGGCACCACGACCGCGACCGTCCTCGCGGAAGCGATCTTCAATGAAGGCATGAAGGCCGTGGTCGCCGGGACCAACCCGATGCTGATGAAGCGCGGCGTGGAGCGGGCGGTCGAAGACATCGTCGCCAAGCTGCAGAAGCACTCGATCCCCGTGAAGGGCAAGAGCGACCTCGAAAACGTCGCCACGGTCGCAGCCAACAACGATCAGGCGATCGGTGCCATCATCGCCGAGGCCATGAACAAGGTCGGCAAGGACGGCGTCATCACCGTCGAAGAAGGCAAGACCATCGAGACGGGCCACGAATTCGTCGAAGGCATGCAGTTCGACCGCGGCTACCTCAGCCCGTACTTCGTGACCAACCTCGAGAGCATGGAAGCCGAGCTCGACGACGCCTACATCCTGATCTACGAGAAGAAGATCAGCAGCAACCGCGACCTGGTGCCAGTGCTGGAAAAGGTGCTGAACACGGGCAAGCCGATCCTGATCATCGCCGAGGATATCGACGGCGAAGCCCTGGCGACGCTGGTGGTGAACAAGGTCCGCAACCCGGCCGCGTTCAAGTGCTGTGCGGTCAAGGCTCCCGGCTACGGTGACCGTCGCAAGGCCATGCTCGAAGACCTCGCCATCCTCACCGGCGGCAAGGCCATCTTCGAAGACCTGGGCATCCAACTGGAAAACGTCGCCCTCGAAGACCTCGGCCGCGCCAAGAAGATCAAGGTGGACAAGGACAACACCACCGTCATCGAAGGTGCCGGCAAGAAGGACGCCCTCAAGGCCCGCGTCGCTCAGATCCAGAAGGAACTCGAAAAGAGCAGCAGCGACTACGACAAGGAAAAGCTCAGCGAGCGAATGGCCAAGCTCTCGGGCGGCGTCGCCAAGATCAACGTCGGCGGCGCGACCGAAAGCGAAGTCAAGGAAAAGAAAATGCGCGTCGAGGACGCCATGCACGCTACCCGCGCCGCGTTCCAGGAAGGCATCCTCCCCGGCGGCGGCACCGCTCTCCTGCGGGCCAGCGAAGGCCTCAAGCCCAAGGACCTCACCCACGACGAAGAGATCGGCTACAACATCGTGGTCAAGGCCTGCAAGGCCCCCATCAAGCAGATCGTCGAGAACGCCGGCGAAGACGGCAACGTCGTGGCCAATGAAGTGCTCAAGAACAAGGACGTGAACTACGGCTTCGACGCCCGCGCCGGCGAGTATGTCGACATGCTCAAGAAGGGCATCATCGACCCGACGAAGGTGGTGCGGAGCGCCCTGCAGAACGCTGCCAGCGTTGCGACTCTGCTCCTGACGAGCGACGCCCTGGTGTCGGACGTGCAGAAGGACGACAAGAAGCCCGCCGCCGGCGGCGGTTATGATGATATGTACTAATCGAATGTGATGGGATGAATCCTGAAAGCCCACCCGTTGCAACGGGTGGGCTTTTGTGTTTGGAGTTTATTTCTTGTCCAGCTTCAGCGAATGCAAATACAGATTGCGGTCGAATTCGTTCTCGCTGTACTCATCGTTCAGATATTCAATTTTGATTTTGTTTTCGCCTTTCTTCAACTCCACTTTGAACTCATAGCTCTTCGATTCAGCCTGCGTCAAGTCAAAGCTCTTTTCGACGACGGTGTCGCCGACGGTGATTTTCACATTGGCCATCTCCTTCTTCGCCGGGTCGCAGGACATCTCCAGCACGAGCTTGTAAGTGCCGGCTTCCTTGGCGGTGTAGGTCGCGACGGCTTCGGCGTTGATGTAGAAGAAGAGCCGGTTGTCGGATTCGCTGTAGCCGGCGAGTTCGCTGGTCTTGTCGCCGCCGATCAGCATTTTGATGTCTTTGAGTTCGACAGTCTCCGCCGCGGCCACCGGGCCGGTGAACACTGCTGCGAGGATGAGAATTCTGAACATGTGAGGACTCCAAGGGGGTACGGTCAGCAAGCTCAACCCGAGATGAACTTCGCCAGCATCCCGTCCAGCCATTTCGTGGCATCGGGATAGCTGTCGGCCAGTGGCTGCCAGGTTTCGCGGATCAAGTGCACATCAAGTGTTTCCCGGTGTGTTGTCATCAGAGTGTAAATATCCTGCTGATCCTGGACGCGGAAGGAAATCAGTTTGGTTAGGATCAGCCCTTCCGCGGTGGCGACCCGCAGCGTTTGTCCATGCTCGGTTGGCACCTCCGTGGCCGTGTCCAGCACGGTCACGTACAGCGGCACGACGGGCTTGATGCAATCAACCTGCACCTGCCGATACTGAAAACCAGTCATGCCAACGTCGACGTATTCCCGAATGAAAGTTGCCGTGTCAAGCGTGAAACCGCGGTGTTGAAGTTCTTCCGCCAGCCCTCCCAGGCTGATTAGCGGGACTTGCATCAGAACATCGACATCCTGCGTGAACCGTGGTCGACTGCGGAACAGCACAGCCAGCCCGCCTATGAGTGCATAGGGTATGGCATTCTGATTCAACGTGCCGGTGAATTCATCCAGCGCCTTGACCACGTCTTTCTCAAGCGGTTCAACGTCCGTGGCCATGACGCCTCACCAGTTCGAGGAACGCCTGCTTCGCCAACTCTTCCTGTTCGCGGGTGTAATCTTCCAGCGCTCGTGGATTGGGGGAGAAGCGCATCAGATGGAAGCCGCTGTTGAGGAGACTGCGAATGGAGCGATACCGTTCTGCGGGTGTGAGTGCCTGATGGCGCGCCACATCCGCACGGATCACGTCGTCTTCGCTTGGAAACTGAATAGGTACTTTCATCACGCCTCCGGTGCCATTATAGATGCATTTCAACGTCGCTGCGGGATGAATGCGAAGCTGTTGCCCAGGATCAGCGCGGCCCAGAGCAGGTACGTCGAATTGCGATGGAGCTTGTAGGCCGAGTCGATATTGTCTTCAACGGTTTTGACTTCCGTGTTGGCTCGCAACCTAAAACCGAGCCGTAGTTGCGGATCCTTCGGCTCGTCACCCATGAGCAGAATGCGTTGATACGCACGCTCGGCTTCCAGGAACTCGCTCACCACGAACGCATTCAACACGAACATCGCCACGGCGATGGCGATCATCACATACCGGCGATTGCCCTCCATGCGCGAGCTGAGTGTCACTGGCAGCAGCATGAAGAGAAACGTGAACCCACTGACACCGAAGACGTGATAGAGCAACGGCTTCGTGGTGAAATACATCACCACGCAGATGAGAACCAGAGCCAGCAGCACGCCGATTGCAAGGGCCTGCCGTTTCTCGCCGGGCTCGAGGACCAGGCGGCCATGGCGGCTCGTCATCAGCAGCAGATTGAACAGTGGTGTGGAGATCCAGGTCAGCACCGCGAACACGGCGACGCCGCAGAGCAGCACGATGGCCGGGATGTGGAGCGGTGAGTCGGACTTGGCGAGGCCACCCACGGCGTACGAGAGCACAAAGACGCCGATGAGCAGGCCGATCTGCAGCCCGGCGGGCAGGCGCGACATCCAGAGAAACCAGCGCAACATCTGGCGGTAGACCCAGTAGCGGGCTTTGAGGGCTTCGAGCATGCCGCTGCGGGCCCACTGGCAGGTGGGGTCGAGGCGGAGGGCTTCGCGGAACGATGCGAGGGCGTCGTTGGGTTGACCGGCGTGCAGGTAGGCCCATCCGCGA
>JBGSSZ010000438.1:0-34216 GCA_041736785.1 Limnoglobus sp. | reverse complement strand
GCTGGTGCGGGCCGACCGATTGGCGGACGCGCTCGGCGTCGACAAACTCTGGATCAAAAACGACGCCGTGAATTTCCCCACGCTCAGCTTCAAGGACCGCGTGGTCAGCGTGGCCCTCTCGAAAGCCCGCGAGTTCGGCATGCGGACCGTCGGCTGCGCCAGCACCGGCAACCTCGCCAACAGCGTCGCCGCTCAAAGCGCGAGTGCCGGACTCGAAAGCATCATCCTCGTCCCCGCCGATCTCGAGCGCCCCAAGATCTTCGGCTCGGCTCTCTTCGGGGCCCGCGTCATCGCCTGCACCGGCACCTACGACGAAGTCAATCGCCTCTGCACGCAGGTCGCACTCAAATACGGCTGGGGCTTCGTCAACGTGAACCTGCGGCCGTTCTACGCCGAGGGCTCGAAGACGATGGGATTCGAGATCGCGGAGGATCTCGGCTGGCGCTTCCCGCAGCATGTGGTCGCACCCATGGCCGGCGGTGCCCTCATCGGCAAGATCCACAAAGCCTTCATGGAACTTCACACGCTCGGACTCGTGAGCGCGCCGGTGACTACAAAAATGCACGGTGCCCAGGCGACGGGTTGCAACCCGATCAGCGACTGCGTCAACAGCAACCGCGAGCGACCGAAGCCGATTCGCAAACCCGACACCATCTGCAAGAGCCTCGCGATCGGTGATCCCGCCGATGGCTACTTCGCCGCCAAGCTCATCCGTGACAGCGGCGGGCATGCCGACGATGTCAGCGACGATGAATTGATTGAGGGCATGCTGCTGCTGGCCCGGACGGAGGGGATCTTCGCCGAGACCGCCGGCGGCGTGACGGTGGCTGTGGCGAAGAAACTGATTGACGCCGGCAAGATCCCTCGCAATGAGGAGATCGTGCTCTGCATCACCGGCAACGGGCTCAAGACGCAGGACGCGGTGTTTGAAGCCGTGGAACAGCCCGCGACGATCAAGCCGACGCTGGCGGAGTTTGAAGCACTCACGGCCGAGGCGTTAGCATTAGTGTCGTGAAGGCAAGAAGTGCCACAGAGGCACGGAGAACCACAGAGGAGTCACAGAGAAGATTCTTCATGTATTACCTCTGTGACACCTCTGTGCATCTCGGTGTCTCTGTGGCTATCTTTTTTGGAGCAGTCGTGCCAACGATTCAAATTCCCACACCGATGCGTGACGCCAGCGATGGCAACGCCGACGTGACCGTCACGGGGGCCACCGTGAAAGCCGCGCTCGCGGACCTCATCGCCCAGCACCCGGCACTTGAGAGCAAGCTCTTCGACGCCGGGAAACTGCGGCCGTTTGTCAATGTCTTCGTCGACGATGAGGACATCCGCTTTCTCGACGACCTCGACACCGTGGTGAGCGACACGCAGACAATCGCGCTGATCCCAGCCGTGGCGGGAGGCTAAACCATGGACGAAGCACCTGACGGCGCGGCGGTCTTTCCGCTCATTCCCGCTGAGCTTGGCATCCACCCACTGTTGCTGGGCGTATTGCATGCGTTCGTCTTCTTCACTGGCAGTGAGGATGAAATCGTGAACGCACACGCCGCGGAAGAGGCTATGGAATATCTCGCGTCATACCTGCAGCGGTTGGACGGGGCCGACCTGAGGCGGGCGAAGGAAGACTTGGTCGCGCTCGTCGGCTATGCCAAATCCGAGGACTGGGACAAGGCCCAGATCCGCTTCCTGCAGGGCTTCCTCAAAGAGAACGGTGTCGGAGCATCATGAATCTCGATCGCTATTCCCGGCAGATGCGCGTGCCCGGCATCGGCAAAGCGGGCCAGGAAAAGATCCTTGCCAGCCGCGTCACACTCTGCGGCGTCGGCGCACTCGGCACCGTGCTCGCCAATACACTCGTCCGCGCCGGTGTGGGCCATCTCAGAATCATCGACCGCGATTTCGTCGAGCCGAGCAACCTGCAACGGCAGGTGCTCTTCGATGAATCGGATGTGACCAACAACCTGCCGAAGTCGGAGGCCGCGGCCATCAAACTGCGGCAAATTAATTCGAGGGTTAATATTGAACCTGTTGTCGCGGATATCAACAGAACCAATATTGAGGAACTCTGCAAGGACGCCGACCTCATACTCGACGGCACAGACAATTTTGAGGTGCGATATACGATCAATGATATTGCAATCAAGTTGAACAAGCCGTGGGTCTATGGCGGCGCGGTGGGCACGGAGGGGATGAGCTTCACGATTGTGCCAGGTCAGACACCGTGCCTGCGCTGCGTGTTTGAGAAGAGCCCGGGTCCTGGCGATGTCGGCACCTGCGAGACCGCAGGCGTGCTCGGGCCGATTGTCGGGATCATTGCCAGTTTCCAGGCGGCAGAGGCCATCAAGATCCTCGCCGGCAAGCTCGACAGCATCAACCGCGAACTGTTCATGATCGATGTCTGGAGCAACACGACGCGACGCATGAAGATTGCACCCCTGGCTGGGAGAAAAGGCGAGTGCCCGTGTTGTGCGAAGCGGGTTTTCGATTGGCTCGACGGCGCCGAGGGGACGCAGACGACCAAGCTCTGCGGCCGCAATTCCGTGCAGGTGACGCAGCGGATGAGCGGCAAGCTCGATTTCAAGACGCTGGCGAAGCAGTTGCAATCGAGCGGCACCGTCAGCGCGAATAAGTTTCTGCTGAAGTTCCAGGTGACGGACGGCAGCGAGGATTATGAGTTCACAGTGTTCCCGGACGGCCGTGCTATCATCAAGGGCACCGATGACAGCGACCGGGCGAAAACCTTATATGCGAAGTATGTGGGGCATTGAGGCGTAGCAGTCTTTGATATGCACATCAATGCTTGAAATAGTTTCAGGTTTACAATGATCTACCTCGACAACGCCGCCACCAGTTTTCCCAAGCCCGAGAGCGTCTATCAGGCGATGGACGTGTTTGCCCGGACGTCGCTGGCGAATCCGGGGCGGGCCGGGCACAAGATGGCGCTCGCTTCCGAGCATTCCCTCAACGACGCCCGGCACCGGCTCAATCGCTTCCTCAATGGACAGGGTCCCGAGCGGGTCGTCTTCACGCTCAACTGCACCGACGCGCTCAACATGGCCTTCAAGGGCCTGCTCAGCCGCGGCGATCACGTCATCACCTCCGACGTCGAACACAATAGTATCTCGCGGCCGTTGGTCGCCATGCAGAATCGCGGCGACATTGGGCTCAGCCGCGTGGCCGGGGATGCGGTCGGGATCATCGACCCCGATTCGATCGCGAAAGCGATTGCACCCGCAACCCGGCTTGTGGCACTTACGCACGCCAGCAATGTGCTCGGGTCGATTCAGCCGATCGCCGAGATCGGCACCATCTGCCGCAAACGTGGCGTGACATTCCTCGTCGACGCGGCCCAGACCATTGGCGTGCTGCCGATCGATGTGCAGTCGATGAAGATCGATTTGCTCGCGTTTCCGGGGCATAAAGGGCTCTTCGGCCCCACCGGGATTGGCGCTCTCTATGTGTCCCCCAAGCTCACGCTGCGACCTTGGCGAGAAGGCGGCACCGGCGGCGATTCATCGAGTCCCACACAACCCGGCGAGATGCCGTACCTGCTCGAAGGCGGCACGCCCAACGTGCTTGGCATCGTCGGGATGATCGCCGGGCTCGACTTTGTCGAGAAGGAGTCGTTGACCAAGATTCACGCACACGAGGTGGGCCTGTGCGACCGGCTGCGCGAAAAGTTACTCAGCATGGACGGCGTCGAAGTCTTCGGCCCCGCGGACCCAATGCAGCGTGTCGGGACGCTCAGTTTTCGTTGGACCGGGCTACCGGCTCCCGAACTCGGCTCGCTGCTCGATCAGCACTTCGACATCGCCGTTCGCCCCGGTCTGCACTGTGCGCCGTACGTGCATCGCAGTGTGGGCAGCTTTCCGGATGGCCTTGTCCGCGTGAGTCCGGGACCGTTCAACACGGAAGCCGACATAGATGCTTTGGCGGCGGCACTGGCCGAGATCGCCGCGGCGTAGCAGTTTGTTACTCATTTCCTTGCCTGCGCTGCGGACTGGTAATCGGTCACATCGCCGGATCGGGCAGGCCCGCTTCGGCGAAGCCTTTCTGCCGCAGCAGGCAGGAGTCGCACGCACCGCAGCCACGACCCGTGGCATCGGGATCATAGCAACTCAGCGTCAGCGAATAATCAACACCCAGCGTGATGCCTGTGCGGATGATCTCCGCTTTGGTCAACTTCAAGAGCGGCGCATGCACGCGGAAGCGGGTGCCTTCGATGCCGGCTTTCGTGGCCAGATTGGCGAGGGCCGCGAAGGCGTCGAGGAACGCCGGGCGGCAGTCAGGGTAGCCGCTGTAGTCGAGCACGTTGGCACCGATGAAGAGATCGCATGCTCCGACGACCTCCGCGTAGCCGAGCGCGAGGCCGAGTAGGATCGTGTTGCGGGCCGGCACATAGGTGATGGGCACACTATCGCTCATGGTGGCTTCGCTCTGATGTTTGGGCACATCGATGGAGTCGGTCAGCGCGGACCCGCCAATGGCACGCAGATCGAGCGCGACCGTGCGGTGCTCGACTGCTCCGTGGGCGACGGCGATTTTCGCGGCACGCTCGAGTTCGATCTTGTGCCGCTGACCGTAGTCGACGCTGAGCGCGTGGCAGGCGAAGCCATCGGCTTTGGCGATCGCCAAGGTCGTGGTGCTGTCGAGTCCGCCGCTGAGAAGAATCACCGCGCGTTTCACATCGATCTCGCTTGCCGGAGTTGCTGCGATTGTAGTAAAGTCGCTGGCTCTCACGGAGCCGCAGATGCGACTGGCCCCCCGACTGGTGTTTGCAACGAAGCTCGCACTGCGGCCGTACCTGCTGCTCTACATCCTGCTGATGCTCGCGGCGGCGGTGCCGTTCGCCACCAAATCAAAGTGCGAGTGGGAGCTTGTGTTCGTCACGACCTCGCATCGATTGCTCGCCGGCGAGGACATCTACGTTCCGTTCACGGCCGGCTACGTCTACCCCCCGCTGCAGTCACTGATTGCGATTCCCGTCCTCGATCTGGCACCGCTGGCGTCGCGACTGGCGTGGTTTGCGGTGAACGCGGTCGCGCTCTGGTGCGTGCTGCGCAGTGCGTGGCGGCTGGCGGGCGGGCCTGATCTCGAAAATAAAAACACGAGCCGCCGCGAGCATCTGGCCGCGGGGCTGGGGCTGTTCGTCGGGCTGACCTATTTCCTCAATGCACTCCTGCACCATCAGACCGACATCCTGCTGGCGTGGCTGCTCTTCGCCGGCTGTGAAGCCTTGCAAAAAAATCGCGGGCTGACGGCGGCAGCGCTCTTCGGGATCGCTGCGGCCATGAAGTGCACGCCGCTGCTCTTCGCGCCGTATCTGCTCTATCGCCGTCGTCCGCTGGCAGCCGGGGTGGTGCTCGCAGTCGCGGTCGCGGCGAGCCTGCTGCCCGATCTGATCCACTCACCGACCGACGCCTCGACCTGGCTGTCGAAGTGGTATCGCATCTTCCTCGCACCGATGCTCGGAGCCGAGCATCGGCCCGGCGTCTGGGCCAGCGACATTCTCTTCAATCAATCGCTCATCGGCGCGATCAACCGCTGGAGCCTCACCTCGTGGGCGATCGACGGCAAATTTCAGACATTCCTCGTGGCCCCACGGCTGAGCCCGACAGAGATGAAGTCGGCGATCCTCGTCCTCGCCGCGGGCATCGGTGCGGTGTCGCTCCTCGCACTGCGGCGATCGCTCTCGCTGCCGTGGGAGTGCAGCCTGGTGCTGTGCGGGATGCTGCTCTTTTCACCGATGTCGAGTGCGGCTCACTTCGGTGTGCTGATGCTGCCGGCGTGCCTTCTGGCTCGTGCCGCGGTCCTCGACCGCTCGCGGCTCGCCGTCGTGCTGCTCGCGGGGATGATGATCGCCGCGTATGCATCCAACAAAGACCTGCTGGGCGCGAAGCTCTACTCGATCGGGTTGTGGTACGGAATTGTCATGGCTGGTGCGGCGATCGCGCTGGCGGCAAGTTGGCTCGGGCTGCGAAATGCTTCGACAATTGAACCCCCCGTGGGCAGGGGGCTTGAAACTGATCAGTGATCCACCGACACGCGGTTGATCAACCGGCGACCATCGGTCGCACTGCGGACCACTTCCTGGGCGAGTTGCTTGAGATAGAAGCGCGTCACGTGGCCTTCGATCAGGAGCATCTCAGACGTTTCGGTGATGCTCAGGCGGCGGAGTTCGTGTTGGGCACTTTCGGCCAAAAGGGACTGGGCTCGGGTTGTGGGCGGTGCGAGAAGTGTGGTCGTCATCGCCGTCTCCTTGCGAAAACAGTGCTTTAACCGCGGCGGGCCACCGTACCGCGACGCGACTCCGCGCATCGCACATATAAACTTATCCGGTGGCCTAGCGCGCTTTCAAGTTCAGTTTGAAATATTTACAAAATGCCGAAAATAATGAGCATTCTGGACAAAACACTGTTTTCGCCTTGGCTCGCAGCAGCCGTCGCACTCGCGGCGCTCGTCATCGGCGTGCCGCTCTTTCTCCGCATGCCGCCGTGGTGCGATCTCACGCTCTACGACGTCGCGGCCCGTACGGTCATCGGCGGCGGCACGATGTACCGCGACGTCTTCGATACCAACCTGCCCGGCTTCGTCTGGTGCCTGATCGGCATCCGCCGCGTGGGCGGAAACAGCGTCGAAGTCGTGCGGGCCGTCGATCTGGTCATCGTCGCCGCAATTGTGGCACTGTTGATGCGTTTCCTGCGGCGCGGCGGGGCGTCACCAGCTGCTGCAGCGTGGCTCGCCGCGGCGGTGGCACTCTACTACCCCTTCACCACAGAGTTCAGCCACGCCCAGCGCGATGTCTGGATGACGCTGCCCATGCTCGTGGCCCTGAGTCTGCGGGTGCGGAACATCGAACGCGGTCAGCAGCTTGATCGGCGGGCTCTGTTTCGCGCCAGCGTTCTGGAAGGTGCGGTGTGGGCGGTCGCCGTGTGGTTCAAACCGCACGTCCTGCTGGTGGCGGGCGTCATGTGGTTGGTCACGCTCCCCGCACGACGGCGTGCGACTCCCGGCACCTGGCGGCTCGATCTCGGCGGCAACTTCGTCGGCGGGTCGATCGTCGCCCTTCTCGGCATTCTCGCGCTCGTGATCACCGGCACCTGGAAGCCGCTCATGGACGTGCTCTTCAAATGGAACACCAGCTATCTGGAAGCCGTCTGGAGCGAGACAGGCAATATGTTCAGCCGTTTCCTCGACATGTTCCCGCCGTGGAGTCTGCTGCACCTGCTCGCGGTCCCGCTGGCGATCTTTGCGATCGCACGGATGTACTGCTGTACGCACGATTCCGCCCGTTTCCGTAGCGGAGTGCTGGCGGCGTTTTACCTCGTCATTCTCGCACAAGCCTGCGGTCTGCAGCGGAACTTTGACTATGTGCACGTCCCCGAAACGATCCTCATGCTGGCCCTCGTGGCCATGATGCTGCCGCGGTTGCTGGCCCTCGGCATTCTGGGCATGCTCGTCATCACGTTCGTGTGGCCCGAGAGCTTCGAGCACCGCGTCGCGAAGCGCTGGCATCAGTGGAGCCGGTGCTTTGCCAGCCTGCCGCCGAAGGAGCACCGTCAGCGGCAGCACCGTCTTGCCGTCAGCGGGGAATACTGTTCGACGATCAACCCCGTGGAGATCGGCGAGGTGGCGGATTGGCTGCGGGCCAAAGGCGTGGAGTCGGGTGATGTGCTCGCATGGCACGACTCGCCGCACGCGGTTTATCTCGAGCTCGGCATCGCACCGCGGTTCCGCTTCATGCACATCAGCACGGCGCTCATCAGCGAGCAAAACCTCTGGCGAGCCATGGGCGAACTGCGCAAAGCGCTGCCGCGTAGCAAGTATGTTGTGAGCGATGTTCTGCACCCGATCCGGCACGAGATCACGGACTACTGGCAGGCGGTGCACATGGCCGGATCCGATCGGTTGCCGCCGTGCTTCACTCCGCGGTTGCGGCAATCGTTCCCGTTCGATCAGCCCGCAGTCTTCCGCAGCGGCGGCGAGCGCGGTCGCTATGTCATCCACCGCGTCACGACGCCCGAGGTGAAGCACTTCGAGTTTGAATGGGACGTGCTGGCGAAATAGCCGCGACGCCGCTGCGAAGCGTTGCTAATCTGTTAATACTGCCTGAAACTCAATTCCGGAGCTCCCGATGATTCTCTCCCGTATGCTGCGGGCCCTGGCGGGCGTGTCGCTGCTGAGCCTGCTGGCGATCACCGCGAGCAACGCACAGACGAAAAAGAAGAAGGGCGGCCCATCGCGGGCGACGGCGGACGAGATTCTGAAGGTCGGCCCGCGACCGAAGAAGGCACCGCTGCCGCCCTCCGAACTGCCGCTGAAGTTCGTCAAAGGCGAGCGCATCGCCATCGTCGGCAACAGCCTCGCCGAGCGGATGAACCTCTTCGGCAACTTTGAAGCGATGCTGCACTATCGCCATCCGGACCTGGAACTGGTCGTGCGGAACTTCGCGCGCCCCGCCGATGAAGTCGGTATCCGCCAGCGCAGCACTGATTACACCAAGCTCGACGATCCGCTCTACGCGTTCAACCCGGACACGTTCCTCTGCTTCTTCGGTTTCAACGAAAGCTTCGCCGGCCCCGACGGCGTCGAGAAGTTCAAGGCGGACTATGAGAAGTTCATCGACGATTACACGAAGAAGTACCCGCGCGACGACGCCGGCAGCCCGCCGCGATTCATACTCATTTCACCAAGTCTTATAGAACAAAACGCGCCATTAATACAACCTCAATACGATGTGGCTAATAGCAATCTTGACTATTACAAGCGGGCAATTGAAGATATCTCATCCAAACACAAGTGTGCGTACGTCGATTGTTCTTTCGCACAAAGCGGCATCCCCTTAGGAACGCACTTTACGATCAATGGTGTGCATTTAAATAAATTGGGAGATCAATATACTGCCATTGATATTGATTGGGAACTAAACGGCAAAAAAACGCTTGCCATCAATGATACACAGCAGTTTGAAAAACTTCGCCAAGCCGTCGTCGACAAAGCTTGGGTCAATCAGCAAGACCACCGCATGTTAAATGGCTGGTACGTCTACGGCGGCCGCCGCACGTATGACACCGAGACCTTCCCGCGCGAATACGCCAAGATCCGCAAGATGTGCGAGGTCCGCGACCGGTATGTCTGGGACATCGCCCAGGGCAAACAAGTCCCCGACCAGCCCGACGATTCCAAGACCGGCGAACTCTTCGTGCCCGAGACCCGCTTTGGCGCGCCGGATCAGAAGAACAAGAGCGAAGCCGAACTGATCTATCTGAACCCGGACGACTTCATCAAGTCCTGCACCGTGCCCGAGGGTTTCGAGGTCAAGCTCTTCGCGGATGAGAAGCGGTTCCCGGAGATCGCCAAGCCGGTGCAGATGAACTTCGACAACAAGGGTCGGCTCTGGATCAGCACGATGCCGAGCTATCCCCAGTGGAAGCCCGGCGACCCCAAGCCCGCGGACAAGCTCGTCATCCTCGAAGACACCGACGGCGACGGCGTGGCGGATAAATCGACCGTCTTCTACGACAAGCTCCACTGCCCCACGGGGTTCGAATTCTACAACGGCGGCGTGCTGGTCACCGATCAGCCGCGGCTTATCTTCCTGAAAGACACCGACGGCGACGACAAAGTGGATCTGGTCGTCCACCTGCTGGACGGCTGGGCCAGCGACGACACCCACCACAGCATCGGCGCCTTCGAATGGAGCCACGGCGGCTACCTGAAAATGCTCGAAGGCGTCAGCATGAGCACCGCCGTCGAAACCCCCTGGGGCCCGTTCCGCAACCAGGGCACCTCCGGCTGCTACACGCTCGACCCGCGGAGCCTCAAGCTCAGCCATTACAACACACCCGGCTACGGTAACCCGTGGTGCTACGTCTACAACGACTGGGGTCAGGGCATCGTCGGCGACGGCACCGGCGCCAAGCAGGACTGGGACACGCTTCTCAGCGGCGCACAGTATCAGGGTCGCCGTGCGCCGACGGCCACCATCGATCCCAAAGGCATGCGCCCCGTCGTCGGCAGTGATTTCCTCCGCACCCGGCAGTTCCCCAAGGAAATGCACGATCAGTTCATCTTCGCCTGCGTCATCAACATGAACGGCCTGACGCGCTTCGACTTCAAGGAAGACGGCAGCGGCTACCGCGGCACCCGCACCAAAGACTTGCTCAGCAGCCCGCACAAGCACTTCCGCCCCGTCGATCCGCAGGTCGGCCCCGACGGCGCGGTCTGGTTCGGCGACTGGGCCAACGCCCTCATCGGCCACATGCAGTACAGCCAGCGCGACCCGAACCGTAACCACGACCTCGGCCGCATCTACCGACTCGTGAATACCAAGAAGCCGCTGCTGACTCCGGTCACGCAGCACGGTAAGACGGAGTTGGAGTTGCTCGATCAACTCAAGGAATACGAGAACCGCACGCGGTATCGTGCTCGCCGCGAGTTGTGGGCCCGGCCGTGGGACAAGGTGAAGCCAGCCGTCGAGACCTGGCTCAAGGCGATCTTTGAGGACCCGAAGCACAGCGAGAAGCACATCTGCGAGGCGCTTTGGGTGCTGCAGGGTCATCGTCAGGTACCGGAAAAACTGCTTCAGGGTTCGATGAAGCACTTCACCGACGTGAATGCCCGCGCGGCTGTGGTGAAGATTGTGGCCGACGAGCGGGACCGATTGCCGAACGCGAAGGAGATCCTCCTGGCCGCTGCGGTCGATCCTTCGCCGCGGGTGAGGATCGAAGCGGTCCGCGGGCTCAGCTTCTTCCGCGGAGCGGACTGCACCGACGCCGTGCTGGCGTGCGCCAAAATGCCGATGGATGGCTGGATGAAGTACATGGTGCAGAGCACGCTGGGCGCGACGCAGGCGAGTTGGGCCACGCGATTCCTCACCAAGCAGATTGGCCAGGATCGGCCGACGAAACTCATGCTCGAAGAGATCATGAAGTCTGCGAAAGCCGGTGGCCAAGCGGTGCCACACCTGGCGCTGTTGCTGGGCAGCGAGCCCGCGAGCGCGGAGCAGAAGAACAAAGCGATGAGCGCATTGAGCACGCTCCCCGGCGGCGACGCGGCCCGCGGCAAGGTCGTCTTCCGCAACGCCGGCTGCATCGCCTGTCACAAGTTCGGCACCGAAGGCCAGGACTACGGACCCGAACTCACACACGTCATGAGCCAGCCCAACCGCAGCCGCATGAAGCTCGTGGAGAGCATCATCGATCCGAATGCGGAGGTGGATGAAAAGTTCCGCAGCACGAAGGTGGAGAAAGCTGACGGCAGCGTGGTAAACGGTTTGCTGATCAGTAAACCCGGCGAGTTTCCGATTGTGATCTTCGACGGCAAGGACAAGAAGACGATCTCAAAAGATGACTATGAGTCGATGTCACAGACGAAGCAGAGCAGCATGCCGGAGGGTTTGGCAGGAACCATCTCGCCGGCTGAGTTATTGGATTTGATACAGTTTTTGGCATCGTTGAAATGATGTCGCCGCGACGCGAGTCTTCGAGTGCAGCGCTTGGCGTGACATCCAGCGATTTGCTCGAAGACTCGCGGCGTGGCTAACTCTCGGCCACACATTGGTTGCGCAGGATGCCGATGCCTTCGATTTCCACTTCGGTGACGTCGCCCGGTTTTAGCAGCACTTGCGGTTTGCGGGCGATGCCGACGCCGGGCGGGGTGCCGGTGAAAATCAAATCACCGGGCTCCAGCGTGAAGACCTGTGTCAGAAAACTCAATATCTCCGGCACCTTGAAGATGAACTCTTTGGTGCTCGAGTTCTGCATCGTCTCGCCGTTGAGGCGCAGTTGGACACGGGCATTGTGCGGGTCGAACTTTTCATCGGGCGTGACGATCACCGGGCCGAGCGGGGCGAAGGTGTCGAAGGTTTTGCCGATGGTCCATTGTTTTTCCTCGCCGCGGAACTGCCAGTCGCGGGCGCTGACATCGTGGCCGCACGTGTAGCCGCCGACGTACTGAAATGCACTGTCGTCATTTTTCACGTGCTTGGCGGTCTTGCCAATCACGATCACAAGCTCGGCTTCGTAGTCGACCTTGTGCGCGACTTTGGGGAGCACGATGTCGTCGCCGGGGCCGACGAGGGCGGTGGGGAACTTGCTGAAAAGCACCGGCTCGGTGGGGATGGCCTTGCCGCCCTCGATGGCGTGGTCGCGGTAGTTCAGACCAATGCAGACGATCTTGCGCGGGTTGCGAATCGGTGCGAGCAGCTTGACCTCGCTGGCACCATAGCTGACGGCGTGTGGGCACCCGGCGACGTTCTCGATCGCGGCACGCAGCGATTTGCCGGCACTCAGGATCGATTTCATGCAAGTCGGCAGCCCCGGCTCGGAGGCGTGGAGATCGACGTAGCGATCGCCGACCACCGCGACAGGGCGGGGTCCGTGGGGGGTCTGAACGCGGGCCAGTCGCATGGCGGCTCCAATGGAAGTTTGCGTCAGTCTATGGGGTCGTCCGCTGCGCGAAAGGGGCGAATCATTCGACGAGTTTGAGCTTCCTTTTCACGTCCTCAGCACGGCCGCCGATGCGACCGCGGTGATCGCCGACCAGCTTCTTGTCCGCGTGCTGCCAGGCGGCCTTTGCGGCGGGCTTGTCGCCGAGGCGGAAGCAGACGTCGCCGAGGTGATCCCAGACGAGGCCATCAGCACGACCATCGGGCAGTTTGACGGCTTTCTCAAGCTCGACGCGGGCCGCGGCAAGCTGACCGCGGCGGAACAGCACCCAGCCGAGGCTGTCGAGATACGCAGCATTTTCAAGCCGGGCTTCGCCGCTCCTGGCCCGCTCGCGGCGGTCCAGTTCGAGCGCAAGGCGGATCAGCGCTTCCGCTTCGGGGAGCTTGCGGTTCCGCTCGGCGAGGTTGTAGCCGAGGTTGTTGAGCGCGAGCACATCGTCGGGATCGTCTTCGAGGATTTGCCGCAGTTGGGCTTCGGCCTCATCGAAGCGGTCCAGCCCGGCGAGTGCTTCCGCCCGCAGGTAGTGGATGCGGGTCACATCGCTGGGGGTTTTGAAATCGACGAGCATCGCGTCGAGTGTTTTGAGCATCTCCGCGTAGCGGCCGAGGATGCCGAGGATGTGGGCCCGCTGTCGGCGGCTGGGGAAATTGGCAAAGTTCTGCGTGGCTTGGAGTGCCGCGAGGGCCTCGTCGCCGCGACCGAGTTCGACCAGGGCTTCGCTGCGGAGGATCGCGCGATAAGCCTCGAAATCCCGCAGTTGATCGCAGAGTTCGAGCAGTTTGGTCCACTTTCGCTGGCGGCTCAGATGCGTGGCGAGGCGGTCGAACGCCGTGGCGCTGGGATCATTGCCCGCGACGCTCAGGGCATTCGAGAGTGCCCGTTCGAGTTCGTCGCTCAGGTCCGCCCGCTCAGCGAGCCAGCCGAGCAGCTCCCACAACTGCGAAGAGCGCGGACGGGCATTGTGAGTCGCCTGCAGCAGTGCCGCAGCCAGGCTGAGGTCTTTGCCCAGTGCATTGGCAAACGCCTGCTGCCGATCCGACTGCGACGCGGGGACCACGGTGCGAGCGCCGACGATCGGGAAGAGTTCCTCCGCGACGGCGAGCAGTTCCGCGGCACGGTTCTGCTCGCGGTAGGTGTCCACGAGGAGTACAAAGAACGCATCCTCGGTCGTGGTGGAGAGCAGTTCGAGAAAGCGGACGTGGGCCGAGGGGAAATCGCGGCGGGCGAGTTCGGCGGTGGCCACCCAGCGGATCGCGGGGATGCTCGGATTATGCTCCGCGAGGGATGACAGCGTGGCCTCGGTGCCGCGATGGGTCTTGCGCAGAAGCTCGGCATACCGGCGATAGGGTGCGACATTCTTCGGCTTGAACTTGAGGAACGATTCGAGGGCGGCGATCGCCTTCGCGGGCTCATTGGCCGTGGCGTACACACCGCTCAGGTTCCAGTTCAGTCTCGCGGCCGCGTTCGGCTCGTTGGCGAAAAGGGTGGCCGCTTGCTCATAGGCGGCGATGGCCTCGCGAAACTGCTGAAGCTCGGTGTGAACGTGGCCGAGTTGCTCGCTGGCAGCCCCGCGTTCGCGGATGAGATCGCCACGATCAAAACCGTCGCGGAGGAGAGCGTTTTCTTCATCTGCAAGGTACTTCAGCAGAGTTTCGAGGGCGGTGCGTGCAGCGGGCCAGTCGCGGGATTGCTTGCGGAAGCGGGCGAGATCGCGCAGCAGGCTGAGTCGCCGGTGGGGTGGGAGCTTGGGCGCGTCGAGAGCGGTGCCGATGACGTCGCCAGCTTCGCGGTGTTGCTTCGCATTCTGCAGTAACCGGGCGAGCGTTTGGGCGGTGGTGGCGTCGGCGGGATTCGCAACCAGGATCTGTCGGGCCAGTCGGATCGCAGCGGCATCGCGGCCCAGCTCGGCGTAGATCTGCACCAGATCGCGCCGCGGGGCGAGTGCTTCGGAGTCAAGCTTGGCGGCTTGTTCCAGTTGTGCGGCGGCGCTGGCCAGCTGCTGATTACCGGCCAGCCAGCGCGAGTAGCCATAGTGCGAAAGGGCTTCGCGGTGAGCATCGTCGCGGTCCACCAGCGGCGTGAACGCCAGCAATACAGGTAAAAGCAGCATGTGAGGATTGTAAAGGCTGAGCCGTGGAGATGTCGAGAGGGGTTGCCTGTCGTGCCAAATCGCGCGGGGAATCGGCATTTTTTCAGCGATCTGCTTGACGCTTCACCGCATCACCATAAACTTGTTCTTTCCAGTACGCGCGTTTGAGTGCGCGAATGTGGCGGCAGGCAGCAAGCGTAAGGAGCAGGCGTGGCGTCGAAGCCCAGCGAACGAATCCGGATCCGGATGGAAGGCTACGATCACGAAGTACTCGACCGCACCGCGGTGGAAATCGTGCAGACGGCCCAGCAGACCGGTTCGGAAGTGCACGGGCCGATCCCGCTGCCGACGCGTATTGAGCGTTATACGGTGCTGCGGAGCCCGCACATCGACCGCAAGAGCCGCGAGCAGTTTGAGATCCGCACGCACAAGCGGCTGATTGATATCCTGCAGCCGAGTGCGAAGACGATTGAGGCTTTGAATAAAGGTCTTTCGTTACCGCCGGGAGTCGACATCAAGATTCGCGTGTTGGGCGCGGCCTGATCGAAACTCACAGACTCCATAGCCCGCCCGCCGCGGTTCCTGCCGCAGCGGGCGGTTTCGTCGAATCGACATTAAGGTGATGCGTCATGGACCTGCCGCCGATTATCGAAGTGAAGGGAACGCTCAGCATTCCCGTGGTGAACGCGCAGGGCGTGCAGACCGGCACCGTGAGCGTCGAGCCGAACGATTACGCCCGCGATGGTGAGATCAACCGCCAGCTGCTGCACGATGTCTGCCTGATGTACCAGGCGAACCAGCGAGCCGGGACGCATCACACGCTGCGGCGTGGCGAAGTGGCAGGCAGCACCAAAAAAGTGTTCCGCCAGAAGGGCATCGGCAACGCCCGCATCGGCACCAAGCGGACCAACAAACGTCGCGGTGGCGGTACAGCGAAGGGCCCCAAGCCACGCGACTACGAATACCACCTGCCGAAGAAAGCCGTGAAGGCCGCTACTCGTATGGCGATTCTCAGCAAGTTCGCCGACGGTGAAGCGATCATCGTTGACGGGCTCAGCATCGCGACCCCGAAGACCAAAGAGTTCGCCGGCCTGCTCAAGGCGATCCAGATCGGCACGCGGACGACCCAGGCGGGCGTCGAAAAACCCAAAACACTGCTCGACACCACCGTGCTCGTCGGCACCGACAAAAATGACAATGCGGTCTATCGCAGCGGCCGCAATATCGAAGGCGTCGAAGTGCTCCCCGCCGCCGAGTTCAACGCTTACACAGTGTTGAAGCAGAAGCGTCTGATCCTGACCAAGGCGGCGTTTGAAGTGTTGAACACCGTGAGCGACGCTTCGAAGAAGCGTGCGGACTGATTTTGCCTCATAATGATGATTGGGATTTGCCATGATTACGCGACCGAGGCCGCGCAAACTCGTTCAGAAGCTCGCCCGCCGTCAGCCTTGCAAGCACGGTGACCCGGGGCTCGAACTGCGGCCGTACCAGATCGTGCTGCGGCCACTCGTGACCGAAAAAGGCACGCACCAGAGCACGCGGTACAACAGCTACACCTTCATGGTGAACCCGCTCGCGACCAAGGATCAGATCAAGGCCGCGGTCGAGGAGTTGTTCAAGGTCCGCGTCGAAGGCGTGCGGACACAGAACCGCCGACCGAAGGCGATCCGCTACCGCAATACGATGGGCGAACTGCCGGGCTGGAAGAAGGCGATTGTGACATTGAATATCGAAGACAAGATTGACTTCTTCTAACAGTGATTTCGTAGTGGCGAAAATGTCGTGCCTCGAAGACTCGACACGACCTACAAGATTTCGATAGCGAGTTTGATATGGGTATTCGAAATTATAAGCCGACTTCTGCAGGCCGCCGGGCGGGGTCGGTTTCGGACTTTGCCGAATGCACGGTGCCGAACCACAACGCGCCGGAAAAGTCGCTGCTCGTCACGCTGAAGAAGCAGGGTGGCCGCAACAACCAGGGCGTGGTCACGGTTCGGTTCCGCGGGGGTGGCCACAAGCAGCGCTATCGCATCATCGACTTCAAGCGCAAGAAAGACGGCGTCGAAGCTCTGGTGCTCTCGATTCAGTACGATCCCTGCCGCTCGGCCCGCATTGCACTCTTGCAGTATCAGGACGAGCAGAAGGAAAAGCGCTACATTCTCGCCCCCGACGGCCTCAAAGCAGGCGACAAGGTGATCAGCGGTGACTTGGAACAGGTGGAACCGAAGCTTGGTAACTGCATGCCGCTCTCGCGGATCCCGCTGGGCATGACGGTGCACAATATCGAACTGACGCCGGGCAAGGGTGGCCAGATGGCCCGCTCCGCCGGGTGCAGTGCGACGCTGACCAACCGCGACAAGGAGTGGGCTCAGATCACTCTGCCGAGCGGTGAAGTGCGTCGCATCAACGCCAAGTGCCGTGCCACGATCGGTAGCGTGTCGAACCCCGATCACATGAACGTGAGCTTGGGCAAGGCCGGTCGCAAGCGCTGGATGGGCCGCAAGCCTCACAACCGCGGCACGAGCCAAAACCCGGTCGATCACCCGATGGGCGGTGGCGAAGGCCGCAGCAAGGGTGGTCGCCATCCCTGCTCGCCGAGCGGGATTCTGGCCAAGGGCGGCAAGACCCGGCACAAGCGGAAGGCCTCGACCAAGGCCATCCTGCGGCGTCGTCCTTCGGGACCGCATCAGAAGTAATTTCGGGTTTCGGGTCTGTCGGGTATCGGGTCTGGGATTTCTCGAATGGAGTCCCGAGACCCCATACCCGACAGACCCGGAAAGTCGTAAATCGTCTAACCGCACTGTGAGTAGCAGAGTATGAGTCGTTCGCTGAAGAAAGGCCCGCACGTCGATGAGCGACTGGTGGCTCGCGTGCAGAAGCAAGGCGTGAACAAGGACCCGCTGAAGACTTGGTCGCGGGACTGCACGATTCTGCCCGACTTCATCGGCGCGACGTTTCTGGTGCACAACGGCAAGACCTTTGTGAAGGTCTACTGCACGGAAGAAATGGTCGGGCACAAGCTCGGCGAATTTTCACCGACGCGGGTGTTTAAGGGTCACGGCGGCGGCAAGGCGAAAGCGGCCCCAGGAAAATAATGTCTCATCGTGGCAAGTAACGGGAAGTTGAAATGTTTTACAAAGCCAGCCATCGCTTCGCCGACGTCACGGCCCGCAAAATGCGCCCGTTCGCGGCCATGGTGCGGGGCATGAACATCGACGTCGCGCTCGAAGCCCTGCGGTTCCATCCGAATCGCGGAGCCCGGCTCATTGAAGCGGTGCTCAAGAGCGCCATCGGCAATGCGGAAGACAAAAACTGTCGCAACATCGACGAGCTGGTCGTGCATGTGTGCCGCATTGATGAAGGCCCGACCTACAAGCGGATTCAGCCCCGCGCCCGGGGAACAGCGTTTGGTATCCTGAAGCGGCTCGCACACATTCATGTGACGCTTGCTGACATGGAAGCGGTCGCCGAGGCCGCGGCACTGAACGACGCGGCGGACGCCGAAGCTCCGATGGAAACTGTGGAAACACCGGCCGCCAGCTGACGCTGGACCGAACTGAGGATTGCAGATGGGTCAGAAAGTACGACCAACCGGTTTTCGCGTCGGCATTATGACGACGTGGCGGAGTTCGTGGTACGCCGGCAAGGCCGACTACTCGAACCTGCTGGTCGAGGATTTCAAGATCCGCGCCTTCATCCCCAAGTACCTGGCACGGTCGAAGGAGAAGAAGGAACAGCGGCCGATGATCGCGGACATCCGCATCGAGCGGACCCGCGAGCGCGTGACGGTGATTATCTCCAGCAGCCGCGTCGGGGCCATCATCGGCAAGAAGGGCGACAAGATCGACAAGCTGACGAAGGCGCTCGAGAAGCTGACCCGTCGGCACATCGAAGTGAAGACCATTGAAGTGACGCGGCCGGAGATCGAAGCGAACATCATCGCCCACGATATCGCCGAGCAGTTGGAGCGTCGGGCGAGCTTCCGCCGCACCATGAAGAACGCGATCCAGCGGGCCATGGAAAACGGGGCCAAAGGAATCAAGCTGCAATTGAGCGGCCGCTTGGGCGGTGCCGAAATGGCCCGCTGCGAGAAGGCGATGGAAGGGAGTATTCCCCTTTCCACACTGCGGGCGAAGGTCGACTACGGGTTCACCGAAGCGAGCACGCCGCAGGGCAACATCGGAATCAAGGTCTGGGTCAACAACGGCGATTTTGTGACGGGGGAGATCAACGATGCCACTGATGCCCAAGCGGGTCAAGTTTCGAAAAAACCAACGCGCCGTCGTAAGGGGTAGGAAGGCCAAGGCCAAGTACTCCGGCGCGATCAAGGGCAACGCTCTCCGTGGCAACTACGTGGCCTACGGCGACTACGGACTGCAGTCCCTCGACGGTGGCTGGCTCTCCGCGGAAGCGATCGAAGCCGGCCGTATCGCCATCACGCGCGTGGTCAGCGGCGAAGGTCGCTACTACATCCGCGTCTTCCCGCACAAGAGCGTGACCTCGATCCCCGCGGAAACGCGAATGGGTAAGGGGAAGGGCGAGCCCGAGTATTGGGCCGCCGTGGTGCGGAGCGGTCAGATTCTGTTCGAAGTCGGCGGCTTGCCCGAAGCCGCGGCCAAGGACTGCCTGGCCCGCGTCGCCTACAAGATGCCGTTCAAGTGCCGCTTCGTGAAGCGGCGCCCAAGCATCTAGAAGAAGTGCGGAATGCGGACTTCGGAATGCGGAATCCAGAACATTATGAGGGTGCGGCTACTAAGGGTTGAGGTTGCGGTTTTCCATTCCGCATTCCGCATTCCGAATTCCGCATTAGAGAGATGAAGTTTCAAGAGTTGCAAAAAGAGAGTGACGAGCAGCTCGTCGCCACGCTCGCTGACACCGAACGGCACCTGTTTCAGTTGCGTTTTCAGTCGGCGACGGACCGTCTCGAGACGCCGAGCGAGATCCGCAAGGCCCGCCGGGATATCGCCCGCATCCGCACGCTGCAGCGGCAGCGCGATCTGGTCGAACTCAGCACCGCCACCGAAGCGGAACTGACCGCCATTCGCGAACTGGCGGAACAGGGCGAAGTGAAGCCCGGTCAGCCGTACGTCGGCAAGCGGAAAGCGGCTCGCACGCTGCATCGCGTTGAAGCTCTGCTCGGTACACCGACGACGAAGGGGAAGTAAGTCATGGCGGAAGTTGCGAAGACAGCCGGGAAGAAATCGACGGGGCCCCGCCTGCTCCTCGGCGTGGTGACGCGCGACAAGATGGCCAAGACTCGCCGCGTCGAAGTGAGCCGTCGCGTTCAGCACGCCAAGTACGGCAAGTTCATCAAGCAGCGGACCATCTGCTACGCGCACGATGAGGCCAACGAATCGCATCTCGGCGACACCGTCGAGATCCAGGAGTCGCGGCCGCTCTCCAAGCTCAAGCGCTGGACGCTGGTCCGCATTGTGACGAAAGCCCCTGGCCGCACGCTGTCGAACCTCGAAGGTGCCGTTGCGGGACAGACCGAGAGCTGAATCCACACGAGCCGCGACCGTCAGGGAGCGGTTAACGTCGTCCCGCTTCCTCACGGTCGCGGCTCGTCAGAACAAGGAATTGCGTCATGGTCCAGATGTATACATTCATGGATGTCGCCGACAATTCCGGCGCCAAGGAAGTCATGTGCATCCAGGTGCTCGGCGGCAACAAACGCCGCGTCGCATACTTGGGCGACGTGATCAAAGCGAGCGTCAAGAAGGCGCTGCCCGGTGCTGAAATCAAGCCCGGCGACGTGATCAAGGGCGTGGTCGTCCGCACCAAAGTCGCCACCCGTCGCGATGACGGCAGCTACGTGCGATTCGACTCGAATGCTCTGGTGATCATCGACAACGACGACAACCCGCGCGGCACCCGCATCTTCGGGGCCGTGCCCCGCGAACTGCGGACCTCGTACAGCAAAATTATCAGCCTCGCGGCTGAAGTGGTCTAAGGAACCCAGCCATGCATTTCCGCAAAGACGATACCGTCGAAGTGCTCACGGGCGAAGACAAAGGCACCCGCGGCAAGATCGTGCGCATCCTCCGCGACAAAAACAAAGTCGTGGTGACCGGCGTGAACAAGGTGTACAAACACCTGAAGCCGAGCCGCGGCAACCCGCAGGGCGGCCGGCTCTCCAAAGAGATGCCCGTCAACGCCAGCAATGTCGCCCTTATCGACCCCACGACCAACAAGCCCACACGCGTTGGCGTGAAATACAAAGACGACGGCAGCAAGGTCCTCGTCGCCAAGAAGAGCGGCACCGTGCTGCGAGCCATCACCGAAAAACCCAACCCGAAGTACGCGAAGAAGAAGTGAACAGACGAGCCGGAAACGTCAGCGACGGGTACAGGTTTTCCAGTCCCCGTCGCTGACGCTTCCGGCTCGTTTTACAACCGCCTCTATTCCACCCGGGGTCCTGTTGACACTCGAGTGACGCACGAGGCAAGGAGATTGCGATGAGCCAGGCACGACTGCAAGAGAAGTATTCCAAAGAGATTCTGCCCGAGATCGGCAAGAAGCTCGGCCGCACCAACCCGAACAGTCTGCCGAAGCTGCAGAAGATCGTCCTCAACATGGGCGTCGGCAAGGCCCTGCAGGACAAGGACAAGATGAAGGTCAGCGCCGAGCAGTTGGGCATGATCGCCGGGCAGCGGCCGCAGATCACCAAGGCGAAAGTCGCCATCAGTGCGTTCCGCCTCCGCCAGGGCTACGAGATCGGTGCCCGCGTCACGCTGCGTGGCAAGCGGATGTACGAGTTTCTCGATCGCCTGATCAACGTCGCCTTCCCCCGCATCCGCGACTTCCGCGGCGTGAACCCGAAGAGCTTCGACGGCAACGGCAACTACAGCATGGGCGTGACCGAGCAGCTCATCTTCCCCGAGATCGATCCGGACAAGGTGAACTTCGCCCAGGGCATGGACATCACGTTCGTGACCAGCACCCGCAACGACGACGACGCCCGCGAACTGCTGAAAGCCTTCGGCATGCCGTTCCGCGAGTAAACCGCGCCGGCAAAGAACTGAATTTGTTTTTCTTTGCGTCTTGGCGGCTCAGCAAGAGATCATAAAACAGCGTATCCAACGGAACGGCCTCATCAAGCGATTGCTTCGCGAGCCGATGGGGAACGCCGGACAACGAAAGAGACTGCAATGTCGACCGATGCGAAAATGGTGAAATACAAGCGTCAGATGGCTGCGCTCGACGCTCACAAAGCCGAGTTGGCCAAGCCCGAGGATCAGCGCGACAAGACCAAGATGCTGCGACCGCGGGACTTGATCCGCATCCGGCACCGCTGCCAGATCACTGGCCGCGCCCGAGGGAACTACCGCAAGTTCGGCGTCTGCCGCATCATCTTCCGCGACCTCGCCAGCTCCGGGCTGATCCCCGGCGTGCAGAAGGCGTCCTGGTAGCACTGTCGTCCGCGTCGCACAAAATACGTTCAACCAGCTCTACGGTATTCCGATCATGATGACCGACCCCATCGCGGACATGCTCACCCGCATTCGCAATGCCAATGCGATCGAGCGGCCCGCCGTCGAAATGCAGGCGACGAAGCTGAAAGCAGCCGTTTGCAAGGTGCTGGTGGAAGAGGGTTTCATCCTCGGCTTCCGCACTGGTCTCTATTCCAAAAACGCCGAGGGCGTTGATGAGTTTCAGGAAGTCGACGACTTCAGCAAGGCCCATCTGGTGCTGCAGGTCTTCATGAAATACGGCCCGGAAGGTGAGCGGGTGATCCGGCACATGGAGCGGTATTCCACGCCGGGCCGCCGGGTGTATCAGGGCTACAAGGACGTCAAGCGCGTGCTGGATGGCCTCGGCATTGCGATCCTCAGCACCTCACGAGGCGTGCTTTCGGATCGTCAGGCCCGCCGTGCAAAGGTCGGCGGCGAAATTCTCGCAACGGTGTGGTGAGTTGACCGAATCATCTCAGCCTCGATCCAATCCCAGCGATTGGTGAAGCTGACAGGAGTGTTGAAATGTCGAGAATTGGAAAGCAGCCCGTGCCGATCCCGGCCGGGGTGAAAGTGAATATCGCCAACCGCCTGATCAAGGTGGAAGGGCCGAAGGGCAAGCTCGAGATCACGCACCACGATGCGATGGTTGTCTCGACCGACGGCAAGGAAGTCAAGGTCGTGCGGCCCAACGACGATCGCCAGAACCGCGCTCTGCACGGCCTGACCCGTGCCCTGATCAACAACATGGTCGAAGGCGTGACCAAGGGCTTCGAGAAGCGCCTCAAGGTGGAAGGCGTCGGCTATCAGGCGGCGATGAAGGGCAAAGGCGTCGAACTGACGGTCGGCTTTGCGAACCGCATCGTGCATACGCCCACACCGGAAAGCGGTGTGACGGTGGCAGTCCCCGATCCGACCACGATTGTGGTCAGCGGCACGGACAAGCAGAAGGTGGGCCAGTTCGCCGCGGAGATCCGGGCGAGCAAGAAGCCGGAGCCCTACAAGGGTAAAGGCGTCCGCTACGACAACGAGACCGTCCGTCGCAAGGAAGGCAAGAGCTTCGCGGCTGGCAAGTAAACTGATGGGGTTTGGGGTTTGGGGTTTGGGGATTGGGCGACCATCCCTTCTCACTCAAGCCGGACAATGTCTGGGGATTTGTTTTCCCCGGACCCCAAACCCCTGACCCTAAACTCCACGGTTGAGATGGACGCACAAAAGAGAAAAGGCATCCGCAGCACACGCCGCAGGCATCGCGTGCGGAAGTCGATCAAAGGCACGGCGACCAAGCCACGGCTGTCGGTTTTCCGCAGCCATCAGCACATTGCTGCGCAACTGATCGACGACGAAAATTCGGTGACCCTGGCCGCGGCGTCGTCGAACGACAAAGGTGCCAAGCTGGAGTACGGCGGCAACGCCAAAGCGGCTGCTGAGATCGGCAAGCGGATCGCTGAGAAAGCCGTGGCCAAGGGGATCACGATCGCGGCATTCGACCGCGGAGCCTATCGCTATCACGGTCGCGTGAAGGCACTGGCCGTGGCTGCGACGCAGGCGGGTCTGAAGTGCACGAGCTTGGAAGAGAAGCCCAAGGCTGAGAAGCCGCCGGAAGCGGACAAGCCGGCGAAGAAAGACAAGAAAGCCAAAGCAGAATAATTCTCCACAGGCTGATGCCTGCGGCTACCGGAACAAGACTGGGGTATAGACGATGGCCCGCGAACGACGTGACTCACGAGACTCCGACTCCCGCGACATGGGGATGGTCGATTTCGTGGTGAAAATCAAGCGGTCCGCCTGCGTGGTCAAAGGCGGTCGGCGCTTCAGCTTCAACGCACTCGTGGTCGTCGGCGACAAAGCCGGTCGCGTGTCGTTTGGCTATGGCAAGGCCAACGAAGTGCCGCCGAGCGTCGAGAAGGCGATCAAGGAAGGCGAGGCCATGGCCCGCCGGGCCAAGAAGGTGCAGATGCGTGGCGACACGATCCCGCACCGCGTCATCGGCAAGTACGGCGCGAGCAAGGTCATCCTCGTGCCCGCCGGCCCCGGCACCGGTCTGAAAGCCGGTCCCGGTGTCCGCGAAGTCCTTCAGGCCGCCGGCATCGCCAACATCCTCACTAAGGTCCACGGAAGCACCAACCCGATCAACCTCGTCAAAGCCACGATCAACGGCCTGCAGCAACTGCGGACCAAAGAAGAAGTCGCCCGACTCCGCGGCGTGGCGATCTGATTTTCAACACGAGCCCCAAGCGTCAGCGACGGGTTTGCAAGGAACGAACATGGACCTGACCAACTTATCCCAAGGCCTCCAGAAGCGCAAGCTCAAGAAGCGCGTCGGCCGTGGCATCGGCTCCGGGCACGGCAAGACCGCCAGTCGCGGGCATAAAGGCCAGTACGCCTCCGCGGGTGCCGGCAAGCCCAGCAAGCTCTTCATCGGCGGCACCAGCCCGATGCACCGTCGCCTGCCCAAGCGCGGCTTCACCAACGGCATGTTCGCCAAAGAATATGCCATTGTGAACGTCGGTGACCTCGAAGAACGCTTCGAAGCCGGTGCCACGGTCGATGCCGAATCGCTCAAGGCCACCCGCCTCGTCGTCGGTAGCTTCGATGGCATTCGCATCCTCGGCGACGGTGAACTCACCAAGTCGCTCGTGGTCAAAGCCAATCACGTGACCGCCGGTGCCAAGACCAAGATCGAAGCCAAGGGCGGCACCGTCGAACTCATCGCACCGCCCAAGCCGCCGGTCCGCAACAAGATGAAGCCCCGCCCGGCCAAGGAAACCAAGTAACGAATCCAAGCAGACGATAACCACAGAGGCATAGAGAACCGCCGAGGAGTCACGGAGCAGAACCAAGAAAGAAATCAATTTTGGTTTTCCTCAGCGACTCCTCGGTGTTCTCTGTGCCTCTGTGGGTATCTTCTCTTTCAGAACAACGATATTCGCGGACCAGGATGTCCGTAGAACATACGGGATACGAAGGACTTACCAATGAACTGGCGTCGCCTCTCGCTCGTCTTCGGCATCATTGCACTCATCGTGGGGATCGGTCTGTTCTTCGGCGAGTTTCATTCCAGCGCCGCCGGGGGCGTGCTCCTCGCGGGCATCTTCGCCACCGTCATTGGCCTCGCTCCCGAACAGCTCATCACCATCTTCACCATCCCCGAACTGCGCTACAAGATCTTCATCACCCTCGCTCTGCTGGGCATCTACCGCATCGGTTACTACATTCCGCTGCCGATGATCGATCAGATCAAGGTGGCGGAGCAACTCGCCGATGCTGGCGGCGCCACCGGACGGCTGCTCGGCTTCGTCTCCATGTTCTCCGGCGGTAACCTCAGCCAGGCCTGCATCTTCGCCTTCGGCATCATGCCCTATATCTCCGCGTCAATTATTCTCCAACTGCTCTCCAGCGGCGTTGTCCCCGCTCTCGAAAAGCTCCGCAAAGAAGGGGCCAGCGGGCAGAAAAAGATCAACGAATACACACGCTACCTCACCGTGCCCATCTGCGTCGTGCAGGCAATCCTCGTCGTGCGAAGCCTGTACTTCGAGAAGGGCATGCTCATCGCCGGCTACGATCCGCTCTTCTTCGGGATCAGTGCGGTCGTGATCCTGACTGCGGGGTGTCTGTTCCTGATGTGGCTCGGCGAGCAGATCGACGAATTCGGCATCGGTAACGGTATCTCGCTGATCATCATGGCCGGCATTATCGCCCGCATCCCCGACGCCCTCGGCATCCTCTTCTTCGAGCCGGGCACCACCACATTCCGCTCCACCATCTTCACACTGGGCGGTGCCTCCGGCGATATGAGCATGGAAAAGCTCCTCTTGCTGGCGTTTCTCTTCATCTTCGTAGTCGTCGGCGTCATCCTCATGACCAAAGCCAAACGGCAGATCATGACGCAGAGCCAGAAGTTCACCCGCGGTCGCCGGCAGTACGGCGGCACCCGCCAGGGACTGCCCATGAAGGTCAACGCCGCCGGCGTCATGCCCGTCATCTTCGCAAGCACGCTCCTGATCGTGCCCGGCTTCCTCTTCAAAATGATCCACTCCGGCACCGGTGCATCCTGGGCCGGCACCATCGGCGACATGTTCTCCCGCAACAGCGGCTGGTTCTACAACGTCTGCTACATCGTCATGATCTACCTCTTCACTTACTTCTGGGTCGCCATCCAGTTCAACCCCCAGGAAATCGCCGAGAACCTCAAAGACCACGGCACGTTCATCCCCGGCTACCGCCCCGGCAAGAGCACCGCGGACTATCTCGAAAAAGTCCTGATGCGGATCACCTATGTCGGTGCCGCGTTCCTCGCGGTCATCGCCATCATCCCCAGCATCATCAACAGCGAACTCGGGATCGACTACCGCATCGCTGGCTTCTTCGGCGGCACCGGCCTGTTGATCGTGATTTCCGTTGCGCTGGACCTGGTCACGAAAATCAACAGCCACCTCGTGATGCGGAACTATCCGGGTCTGACCGACGAATAGTCGTCACGAGCGGGAAGCGTAAGCGACGGGTGCAGAGTCGTCACGAGCCGGAAGCGTAAGCGACGGGTGTATTCTTGCCGAAGACTACACCCGTCGCTTACGCTTCCGGCTCGTTATGATAAGAGAATCTCAATCAGGAAGCTGTGCATGGCAGGCCATTCCCACTCAGCCAATATCGCCGTCCGCAAGGGCAAGCAGGACGCTGCACGGGCCAAGCGGTTCAGCAAGCTCGCCCGTTACATCATGATCGCCGCCAAAAACGGCGGCATGGACCCGACCACCAATCTCCGCCTCCGCTACGCCATCGAAGACGCCCGCGCCGTGTCGATGCCCAAGGAGAATATCGAGCGCGCCGTCAAGAAAGGCGGCGGCGACCTCGAAGGCGAGAATTACGACGAAGTCATGTACGAAGGCTATGCCCCCGGCGGTGTGGCGATCCTCGTCGAAGCTCTCACCAACAACCGCGCCCGCACCAACACCGACGTCCGCACGATCATCGAAAAAGCCGGCGGCAACATGGGTACGCCCGGCACAGTGTCCTTTCTTTTCGATCGCAAAGGCTTGATCATTCTCGATGCCAAAAAGGCTCCCGACGAAGACGCGATGATGATGATGGCTCTCGATGCGGGAGCTGAGGACTTCCAGGCGGAGGACGGTGCCTACGCCGTGACGACGGACCCGACGCAGTTTCACAGTGTGCTGGAGAAGATCAAGGCGGCCGGCCACGACACGCTCGAAGCCAATGTGAAATTCCTGCCGAAGCTCTATGTGGATGTGGAAGTCGACATGGGCAAGCGCATCAACAAGCTCATTGACAATCTCGACAACAACGACGACGTGCAAAATGTGTATACGAACGCAGAATTGACTGCTGAGATGAGCGAGTAGCGGCGTCGATTCAGAGCGCAGCGATTTTTGTGATATGCCAGCGAGTCGTTACGAAAAGCAACGGCGAACAATGCTACTCTTGAATGATAGTATGTGGCACAGCACGCGGTTGAGAGTGTTGGCAATTGGCGTGACCTTCCTGGCAATCACATTTGCGTTGCTTCCATTTTCATGGACGTACAGTCCCTTGGCTGGACCGCCAACCAGAATAGTCGTTATTGGGTATCCCTCTGGCTGGCTGGCTTGCGAAATAAAAAATAACATTGAAACGTGGAGATATGATCCTGCGACGTGGTCTTTTTTCTTTCTTGTTATAGGTCAGACTGCTTTATTCATTTTGTGCATTGAGTTCTTGATTCGGTCAACCAGATACATAGCACCGAAGCAATAACTTGGCACGCAATAACTTTTACAAGTTAGCCCAACTCCGAGGGTTTGTGTGTCTCCCGAAAGCGGGCAGTTGAAAAAGAGAACGAGCGGCCCGATTGGGCCGCTCGTTTGTTTTTACGGTCGCCGCGGCTTAGCCGACGTAGATGCCGCCGCGTTCGAAGTCACCGATGAGGAACTGGCTGCCGAGGTCGATGCCGGTTCCGGTGAACTTGCGGAGCCGCGGGCCACCACCGATGCCTGGGCCAGTGAGGATGCGATTCGGCGGATTGGCGGGATTGACCGAGTCATCGGCATAGGTCGCGACGCGGACGCCACCGCGGAACTCACTCTCGTAGGCCAGGAAGCTGACCGTGAGGGCGAAGTTCTGCTGCGGATCGTAGACCGCGACGGTAGGCGTTGAGGGTCGTTCGTCGCCGACAACGATTTCCACAAAACCGCTGTCGTCGAAGTCTGCTGCGGCGACATAGCTGCCGCGGGTGCTGTTGCCGAAGGGCTGGAATTCATTGACGAAGGCGCCGTTGACGCCGTTGAAGATTCTGACAACCGAAGGCCCGCCCGGCCCGGCCGAGACGATGATCTCGGGGATCGGTGTGCCGGTGGTGTTCCCGGAGGCGACGCGGACGCCCTTGTTCATGGTGGGGTCGAAGGCGAAGAAGTCGAGCACGGAATTGCCGGACGCTCCACCTTGAGTGATGTCGAAGACGCGGATGCGGGGACCACCGCCGGCGTCGGAGCCGGTGATGATTTCGCTGATGCCGTCGTTGTTGATGTCGGCCGTGGCGACGACCACACCGGTACGGACATCGGGGCCGTAGGCGAAGAAGGAGAAGAGGTTGGCACCATCGAGGCCGTTGACGGCGCGGACGTGGCTGCCGCCGCCGGTCGAGGTGCCGGTGATGACGTCCGGGAAGCCGTCGCCATTGACATCGCCGATGGCGACATTGACACCGCGAGTGAAGGCGGAGTCGTAGGGCTGGTAGCTGAACCGCTGGGTACCGTCGGCGTTGAAGACGAAGACCTGGGTGATGACATCGAAGCCGGTGCTTGCGGCGTAGATCACGTCGGCCGAGGGCTGCGTCGGCGTCGTGATGGTCACGCTGTTGTCGCCACCCGGATCGGGGATGCCGGTCGGGTTCATGGTGGTGAACGTGCTGTTCAGGTTACCGGTGATACCGGTCATGACCGTGCCGAAGATGGTGTAGGTGACTTTGCCACCCTGCGGCAGTGTCAGCAGGTCGTTGTAGTCGCCGGCTCCCACGGTCGTGTTGCCGGAGGCACCATTGCTGGCCGTGGAGGTGAAGGTCACGCCGAGGATGTTCGGATCGAGCAGCGAGGCAACCTTGACGCCCGCGACGGCGGAAGGGCCGTTGTTGACGATGTCGACCACATAGCTCATCTTGCCGCCGACCGAGACGATCGGTGTGTTCGGAGTCACCACCAGGCCGATGTCCGCACCGGGGATCACATTGACCTGCACGGTCTTGGAGTTGTTGCCAGGCGTGGTGTCCGTGAAGTTCGCCGGCGCATTGAGTGTTGCTGTGTTGGTAATCGGGCCGACCGTCGTGGGGTTCAGGGTGGCGACCACGGTGTAAGTGACCTGGCCGCCAGCCGGGAGAGTCAGTGACTCATTGAGGTCGCCGAGGCCGTTGGTGTTGCCAGTGGCACCACCCGTAGCGACCGACGTGAAGGTCACGTTGGTGAAGGCTGCGGAGAAGGAGTCGGTCAGCAGGCTCCCCGTGGCCGTGCTAGGTCCGGTGTTGCCGGCGACGATTGTGTAAGTCACCATCCCGCCACTGATTGGCATGCTCGGATCGGCACTCATAGTCACGAACAGATCACCCGTCAGCACGGCATTCGTGTTGACGGTTTTGCTGCCTGCCGTGCCGGTGGCTCCCGGCGGCAGCGTCGTGCTGGCCGTGAACGGGATGTTTCCGGAGAAGTTCGGATCGATGGTCCCGGTGACGACATAGGTGATGATGCCGCCGTTCTGGATGTTCACTGTGTCGTTGATCGCGCCGGAACCGCTCGTGGTATTGCCCGTCGCACCGGTTGCCGTGCTGGTGTAGGTCACGCCCATGAGGCCCGGAGGAATCACGTCGGTGATGCCAGCACCGTTCAGGTTGGAAGGCCCCGTGTTGGTGACGGTGATTGTGTAAGTGATCGGTGAGCCGGCGGCTGCGTTGCCGTCGCCGGGCATGATGGTGACGACGAGGTTGCCTGAGGTGACCAGGGGCAAAGTCGAGGTCGCCATGTTGTCAGCAGGGTTCGGATCGATGGCCGGCGGGGCCGGCAGGCCGCTGTCGAACGTGCTCACGAGTGGGCTGGCGGCTCCGGGAGCGACGTCGCCGACGATCGTGTAGGTCACGCTGCCGCTGGCGGGGATGGCGAGAATGTCTGTGTTGGGACTGCCGGTGTTGCCCGTGGCTCCGCCCGCCGCGACGCTGGTGGTCATTGTCGGCGTGAAGTCGGGATCGAGTGTGAACACTGGCGAGACGCCGGTGACGTTGAGCGAGCCAAGGTTTTCGATGGTCACGGTGTACGTGACCTGTGCGCCACCGATGCCGGGGCTGGGCACAGCGGTCACGGTGGTGCGGATGTTGGCGATGTTGGTGGCCACGGCCCCGATGGCACCGGTGTAGAGCGGGTCGGGATCGAAGTCGCCGTTGCTGCTCAGCGGCAGGTTGCCACCGAGCGGCCCGGCGTTCGGCAGAAACGTGTTGCCAGGATCGGTGTTGTTCGGGATGACCACCCCGAAGCCACTGGCGTCAACCATGCGGTCCTGCGGCATCATGTTGACGACGCGGAACTTGGTGACGAAATTACCGTCGGGAACGCCGAGATCCGACAGGTCGAAGTTGGTGGCGAAAGCTCCCTGCACGGGGTCGCCGACATACTTCTGGAACGTCTCGGGTGCCTGCCAGACCCACGGGCCCCAAGTGCCGGTGTTCACGTTGTAAGCCTGAATCATGAAGGCTTCGACCGCGGAGGCGTTGCTGGCGGATTCGTAGAAGAGGAGGTCGTCGCCGGGAGCGTTGGCGATGGCGCGCCCATTGTCGTAGGAGATCTGAATGCCGGAGCGGGCGATCGCACCGTTGTCGCCGGCGGGGAGATTGAGCGGGCGAACATCGCTGAAGCCGAAGATATTGCTGCCGATGGCCAGGTTGGCCGGGAAGCCGGTTTCGTTCGGGAAACCGACGGGAGCGACCGTCGCGCTACTGGGCAGTGCCGTCACAATGGCGCCGTCGTAGGTGCCGGGATCGAGCTTGCTGTAGGTGCTCGGTGCGTTCGCATCGTCGAATGCGAAGGTGCCGAACGTGAACACGGCCGGGACGGCGCGGTCCTCGAGTGTCACAAAATTCAGTGGTGCCTTGGTGGCCGGCTGGGGCCGCGGGGTCCGGAACATCTTGGTGAGGAGCGTACGCATACCGATCGTGTCCTGGGTAGGAAGGAAGATTGAATCCCCAGTCACCGCTCCCGCGGGTGTGGGTTGTCAGCACAATTCAGGATTGCGGTCTTCCAGACCTGACACCACCACGACGGCCTTGACGTGGCGAAGGATTGATCGCATCGAGCTTATCTACTTTGACACCAGTCCGGGCTTTCCGTAACGGGTGCCTGCTGCGCAACTTCTCCTCGCTAGCCCATTGTCGTCAATTCCGCCAGTCGAGTCCAACGAAATAGTCCAACGCGAGAAGATTACCAAGATCGGTAATATACGAAGTCCCGGTACGCAAACTGAAACGATTGCGGAATCCGGGAAAGAGGCGCAGTTCACGGCGACTGGAGAGGCCTGTGAGGGTCCTGTCGTTTGCAGCGGCACGCTTCATTGCTGCCTGGTGTCGATCCTCTGCAGCGGGAATTCCGGGCTCGGAGTATGCTCCCTCAGCATGATCGCCTCAAGTTCCTTCAGCTTGGCCGGTTGCTCCGCGGCGACGTCTTTCGCTTCCGACTCGTCCCCGTCGAGATGGTACAGCTCGGTTTTGATACCTTTGCCCATCTTTTGCCGGACCGCCTTCCAGCCATTGGCAATCACCGCCTGCTGACCACCGTAGCCGGGAAATTCCCAATAGAGGAACTCGTGCCCCTTTTGCTCCCGACCCTTGAGGGCGGGCAGGAAACTGATGCCGTCGATGCTTTTTGGAGCTTGAGCTCCGGCAACTTGGGCAATCGTGGGTAGCAGATCCCAAAACGCTAGCGGCATGTCGCACGTGGTTCCCGGCTTGATCGTGCCGGGCCAGCGGGCCAGCAGCGGTGCACGGATGCCGCCTTCGTACAGACTGCCCTTCAAGCCGCGAAGATTCCCAGCACTCTGGAAGTAGGTGCTGTCCGCACCGCC
Organism: Limnoglobus sp.; assembly: GCA_041736785.1. Classification (GTDB taxonomy): domain Bacteria; phylum Planctomycetota; class Planctomycetia; order Gemmatales; family Gemmataceae; genus JBGSSZ01. The sequence goes on along the minus strand of JBGSSZ010000438.1, from coordinate 2,132 downwards.
GACATTGTGTGTCGGGCCATTGTCACTGGTGAAGAGCACGAGCGTGTTGTCGTCGAGTTTCAGTTCCTTCAGCTTCGCAACGATTTTGCCCACGGTGCCATCCATCCGCGTGACCATCGCGGCATAACCTGCATGCGGTGTCGGGTGGGGCTGGTAGCCTTTCTTGCCGTCGTACGCCGGGTCGTCGCCGAGCTTGCCGCGATACTCCGCGATGGCGTCGTCCGGTGCCTGCACCGCCACATGAGGCACGGCGAAGGGCAGGTAGAGGAAAAACGGCTTCTTCGCGTTCGCGTCCAGGAACGCCAGCGATTCCTTCTCGAACAGGTCGTGCGACCAAGAATCACCAGTCTTGAGATTGTTCCCCGGCAGTTCCACACGCTGATCGTTGCGGTAGAGGTATTTGGGATAGTGGCTGTGGGCGTGCCGCTGGCAGTTATAGCCGTAAAAGAAGTCGAAACCCTGCTTGAGTGGGCTGCCCGGGCTGTCGAACATCCCTAAGCCCCACTTGCCAATCGCGCCGCAGACATAGCCCTTCTGCTGGAGTACCTCTGCGATGGTGACGTCGTCCTCTTTGATCGGCCTTTGGCCTTCGGGCTTCACTTCGCCGTTGTTGCGGATGGTGGCATGCCCGGGGTGCATGCCCGTCAACAGACAACAGCGACTCGGCGCACAGACCGCGTTCCCCGCATAAAAACGGTTGAACTTCATCCCTTCGGCTGCGAGCTTGTCGATGTGCGGTGTCTTGATCTTCGTCTGACCGTAGCAGCCGAGCTCAAACACACCGAGATCGTCTGCCATGATCAGCACCACGTTCGGCGTCGCCGCGAACGCAGTGCCGGTGCAGAACATCGCGAGAAACAACAGGCGTCCCATCAGCGTACTCCTGAGCGACACAGACTCCATTATCCGCATCCGCCGAGCATTCAACCCCCGTCGTGGCCGCGGGTCGCACAATTCTCCACCAGCCCGCAGCGAGGCACAGTGTCGTCGGTCGGGCTTACAAAACCGAAAGCCGGTTCGTATAGTGACCAACACTGATCTTCCCGGAGTGGATACATGCCTCGGATTGCTCGCTTCCTGTTCGCGACCAGCCTCGTGGCGGTGGCTGCCTTCGCTATGGCTCAGACCCCCCCGGCGACTCCGCCCGCCGCGGCACCGACTGCCCCAATCGCCTCCGAATATTACCCGCTCAAAGTCGGCAACGTCTGGGTCTACAAGATCGACGCACAGCGCACGCTGGAAATGAAGGTCGACAAGATCGACGCCGCCACCGGCGAAGCGACGATCCTCACCATGGCCTCCGGTCGCCAGGTCTGCAAAGACACGATCCTGGTCAAGAAGGACAGCATCGTCCGCACCAAGATCAACGATCTCGCCATCACGCCGCCGATTCAGATCCTCGCCCTGCCCCCGGCCAAGGATGCCTCGTGGGATGTGAATTCGAAGGTGCAGGAGAAGCCGATCGTCGGCAAGATGACCATCAAGGGCGTCAAGGAAAAGCTGAAGCTCGCCGACGGCAAGGAATATGAATGCGTCTTCGTGGATGGCCCGGATTTCAAAGTCGACGGCTCGTCCACCAAGATGAAAATCTGGTTCTGCGCCGGCAAAGGCATCGTCAAACTCAGCTACGAAACCAATCAGCAGGAAGCCTCGCTCGAACTGTCAGAGTTCCGCGAAGGGAAGTAACTCCAAAATGCCGGCGCAGTTCGATTCCCCGAGCAACATGCAATAAGCGTTAGCCGGGGAATTGGTTTAAGCCTTCTCAATATCAGAAACAGCCTCTGGCTCGGTTCCATAGAGTGCGATTCGACCGCACCCCTGCGCAGAAAAATACTCGGACCGCACCCGCCGTTGAGCATCTGCCCGACCAGAAGCCCACGCCGTCGCCCTCCAGATGGTACTCGAGGGGTCCCAAGCAACGGAGTCGGGTTGCGGTCACGGACTTATCCATGATGATGGGAGACATTGCTCCCTGACATTCCACGTACGCCGCAGCACTTGGATACTTCTCATGGCCTCGGAGGGATGGGCCGGGCTCGTCCTAATAGAGCGAGGTCATCGCCGGAGCGAGCCTCAACGTGGATCTTTCAGCGGTGCCGAAGCTCCGCAACCACGAAGCGGGATCAAGCTCC
>JBGSSZ010000399.1:0-2417 GCA_041736785.1 Limnoglobus sp. | reverse complement strand
GGCGGATGAAGACGACGAACACGATCCGCCTTCCGCCCTCAGCCTTCCGCCTTCCACAGAAGAATCCAAGCCGGCACGGGACGACGATCCCGCGAACTATCCGCACTTCAAGATCTTCGAGCAGCGCGACTGGGGCCTGATCATCTACGACGAAGTGCATCTGCTGCCGGCCCCGGTGTTCCGCGTGACGGCGCAGATCCAGGCCCGTCGCCGGCTGGGACTCACGGCGACGCTGATCCGCGAAGACGGTCGCGAGGGTGACGTGTTCACTCTGATTGGGCCGAAGAAATACGACGTGCCCTGGCGGGAGCTTGAGACCAAGGGCTGGATCGCCGCGGCGACCTGCTGCGAGGTGCGGGTGGCACTGCCCGACGACCGTAGCCGCATGGAATACGCCGTGGCTGACTGGCGGGCCAAGTACCGCATCGCCAGTGAGAATGAAGCCAAAGTGCAGGTGGTGCGCGATCTGCTGCATCGCTACGCCGACGCTCGCGTGATCGTGATCGGGCAGTATCTCACGCAACTCAAGCACATTGCCAAAACCTTTGAATTGCCGCTCATTACCGGTGCGACTGACAACTCCGAACGCGAGGACCTCTACAACAAGTTCCGCTCTGGCGAAGTGCGGCACTTGGTTCTGTCGAAGGTCGGCAACTTCGCTATTGATCTCCCCGACGCGAACGTGCTGATCCAGATCAGCGGCACGTTTGGCAGCCGGCAGGAAGAAGCCCAGCGGCTCGGTCGCATCCTCCGCCCCAAGAGCGGCGGCGAGCAGGCCCACTTCTACTCCGTCGTCACCCGCGACACCCGCGAACTCGATTTCGCCCAGCACCGACAGATGTTCCTCACCGAGCAGGGCTACTCGTACGCCATCGTGGATGAGCGCGAGTTTGGCATGCTCCGCGACCCGGGATGCTAAATGAATACTGCCCCGCCCAGCCGTCTGAATGCCAAGCTCCATCGCCGTGTGTGCCTGGTGCTGACCGACGACGCCATGCTCGCGGAGGAGCTTCTTGCTCGCAAGCGACTGAGTGCGGAAGTCGCAGGAAGGCTCAGTGACAAAGTGTTGCTGGTGAAGCCCGGCCGCGTGAGTATCGTGCTGGAAGAACTGAAGAAAATGGGCCACGCCCCGCAAGTCATCAGCGAGAAGTAGTGAAGGAACCAAACGCGGCTTTGCGTTTAGCTTTTTGAATTCTCAACCCTGCCGGCGCAGCTTGCGATTCCACGCGGCCCGCGGTGCCAATGGTGGACAGAGTTGCCCGCCCAGCCAACCGCCAAGACACGCCATCACTGCGAGACCAAACGTGACCGAGATGGCCACGCTCGGTGTCGTGAGTGGTGCGTGCTCGAGGTGGAAGAGATCGAGGAATCCTTCGACGGCGGGGAACAGTCCGTTGGGTCGATTGTTGGATCCGATGACCAGTCCGACGCCAGCGAGGATCGCGGCGAACAAGCCGTGTTTGATGCCCGCACCGGTGCCGATCGCCGCGATCAGCCCACCGAGGAGCGTGGCAATGGTGGCGATCTCAAGACCGATCCACGCCGCCTGGTTGTGGCCGCCCGTGTTGAGCCAACCACCCGAATACTTGGCGAGTCCGATGCGGAGCGGGTCCGAGGCCATCGTGCCGAGGAAAATCAAGATCGCCCCGGCAAGGATGCGGAACCACGCTGTCGGCCGTTCACGGTTCCGCTCGGCGTCATCCGTGGCGAGCATCGCGATCGAGCTGCCGTGGCTCGACGCGAGAATCACTTCAGGGAGCATGGCGTTCGCGGGCCAGACCCAGGCGCCAATGGTGCCGGCGATGGCCGCGATAATCGGATAGATCAGTACGAGCACGATGGCGAGCAGATCGCCGAGACGGCCGACGGCGTAGAGATCGATCGCTGTGAGCAATGTGCCGAAGATCAGCCCGGTTGCGGCTCCGATCAGCACCCCGCGACCACGGCCCCGCCCGGCACCCGCGAGCAGGCCACCGAAGAACGCTGCAATCAACCGGACCAGGATGGTCTGGGGATTGGTGTTGGTTTCACTCCAGAATTCGCTGATTCCGACGCCGCTTTGGATCGCCGCGGCGGAGGCGAGCTCACGCAGCCCGAAGGCCAGGCCCAGCGCCACCAGCACGCCGATGGTCAGCCGGTTCATGAACGTGGCCGGGATCGGGTCCGGCGGCGGTTTCTTCACCTTGCCGGCGTGGATGAAGCTTTCCTGCGGGGAAAGCAGCCGATTCCCGCACCGTGGACAGTGCGTCGTCGCCGCAAACGCGGCCTGACAGCTTTGACAGAACAACTGCATACGCAAGGGTAGTACGCAATCCAGCCCGAAGCAAATGGCTCGCAATGACTCGCTCCGACGTACAAAACACTCATGCCTCCGACGCTGCCGCCCGAAGTCTTCGCTGTCCTCCAGAAACACTGGG